>CAZTRH010000012.1:0-38214 GCA_964616605.1 uncultured Ruminococcus sp. | reverse complement strand
TTGTTGATAAGCTCCATAATAAGAACCGTCTTACCAACGCCTGCACCGCCGAACAGACCGATCTTACCGCCCTTAAGGTACGGTGCGATGAGGTCTACGACTTTAATTCCCGTTTCAAGAACTTCGTTAGATGCCTCCTGCTCCTCGAATGTAGGTGCAGGACGGTGAATTTCCCATTTTTCTTCTGTCTGCGGCTGCGGCTTGTTGTCAACCGCCTCGCCCAGAAGGTTGAATATACGTCCAAGAGTCTGCTCGCCAACAGGAACCTTAATGGAAGCTCCCGTATCTACTGCCTGCATACCACGTACAAGACCGTCCGTGCTGCCCATTGAAATACAGCGAACGATATCGTCGCCAATATGCTGCGCTACCTCGACAGTCAGCTTCTTGCCGTTGTTGTCGATTTCGATAGCGTTAAGCAAATCCGGCAGACTATCTGGTGCGAAACGGATATCCAAAACCGCACCGATTACCTGAACAATCGTGCCTATGTTCTGATTTGACATAATCTGCTAAATCCTTTCTGTAAGGTTTAGATCCTCAGGACTGTGCCGACGCACCCGAAACGATATCAATGATCTCGTTCGTAATGCTTGCCTGACGCGCTCTGTTATAGAGCAGCGACAGACTCTCTGTCATAGCGTCAGCATTGTCCGTTGCACTCTCCATAGCTGTGCGGCGTGCGCCGAGTTCGGACGCATAGCTTTCTACCACAGCACACTGGATAAGGCTTGCCGTAAAGCGCGGCACAATTCTGTTGAACACCGCCTCAGGAGAGGGGTCATAGTCCATTGTGCCATAGTCCTCAAGCTGTACCGTATCCATAGGAAGCACACGCATACTTTCGGGCTGCTGAGATATTGAAGAAACGAACAGTGTATAGAACACCTGCACCTCGTCAACCTCGCCCTTTGTGAACATTTCAATTGCAATATCAGCAATATCCTGTGCGGTATTCGGCTTTATGTCGTCAGCTATATTTGTATAGGACTCCACGACTTCATACCCACGCTTTGAAAAGAATTCGCCAGCTTTTCGTCCGATTGCGATAATCTTCGGTTTTTCAGCGTCCTCGGCGTGAGCTGCCACCGCCATTTTCAGAATATTGGAGTTGTAACCGCCTGCAAGACCTCTGTCGCCTGCCACAACGATAAACAATCTGTTTCTGACTTCACGCTTTTCCGTAAAAATAGTCGAAAAATCGGTGTTAGCAGAGGCAATTTCGCACATCGTCCTGTACAACTCGTTAAAATAGGGACGAGCAAGCTCTGCACGGGACTTCGCTCTGCGAAGCTTGCTGGAAGCGACAAGTTCCATCGCCTTAGTAATCTGTCTTGTAGAACTTACGGATTTGATGCGGCGCTTAATCGCTTTCATATTCCCGTTTGCCAAATGATATCACCCCTTTATCTGTGCGTTAAACGTAGTAGTCACATATTATCCGCAGTTGTGATATATCTGACCTTTTTTTCAATATACAGCCACGCCACGGCAACGGCTGTAACCGCCGCTACTGACAGCGCAACTATGCTCATTACAAAAGAAGCCTGTTTCATAAATAATCCTTTCAATCAGCCTGCATAAGAAGCCGCAAAGCTTTCGAGAACCTTTTTAAGCTCTGCTTCGTTATCAGCAGTGATAACCTGCTCGCTCTTTATGCTGTCGAGAATTTCGGGTCTTGAAGCCTTTATATGCTCCAGAAGATCGCTCTGATACTGCTTTATCTTCTCAACAGGAATAGAAGCCAGATAGTTGTTGATAACCGCATAGATAACAACAACCTGTTCCTCAACCTCAAGCGGTGAGTTCTGATCCTGCTTCAGCACCTCAACGATACGTTCGCCCTTTGCAAGACGATCCTTTGTATCCTGATCGAGGTCAGAACCGAACTGCGAGAATGACTGCAATTCACGATACTGTGAATAGTCCAGCTTCAGCGTACCCGAAACCTTCTTCATTGCCTTTATCTGCGCATTACCGCCGACACGGGATACCGAGATACCGGGGTTTACAGCAGGGCGCACACCCGAGTTGAACAGTTCTGTTTCGAGGAATATCTGTCCGTCTGTAATGGAAATAACGTTTGTCGGAATGTAAGCCGACACATCGCCTGCCTGCGTTTCGATAATCGGAAGCGCCGTAAGCGATCCGCCGCCGTACTCCTTATTCAGTCGTGCTGCACGTTCAAGCAGTCTTGAATGCAGATAGAATACGTCGCCGGGGTATGCTTCACGTCCCGGCGGGCGCTTGAGGAGCAGGGAGAGTGCACGATAAGCGACAGCATGCTTGGACAGATCATCATATACTATGAGAACGTCCTTGCCATTTTCCATAAAGTATTCACCCATAGCACAGCCCGAATACGGAGCGATGTACTGAAGCGGGGCAAGCTCAGAAGCGGTGGACGATACAACGATTGTATAATCCATTGCGCCGTTTGACGCAAGAGTATCCACAACGCCTGCAACGGTAGAGTTCTTCTGACCTATTGCAACGTAGATACAGATAACGTCCTTGCCCTTCTGGTTGATGATGGTATCAATAGCGATTGCAGTCTTACCTGTCTGTCTGTCGCCGATAATAAGCTCACGCTGACCACGTCCGATAGGAATCATAGAGTCGATAGCCTTAATTCCTGTCTGAAGCGGTACATTAACGGGTTCTCTTGTGATGATACCGGACGCAATTTTCTCAATGGGACGGGTTTCTTTTGCAAGAATATCGCCCTTGCCGTCAAGCGGCTGACCGAGGGAGTTTACAACACGTCCGAGAAGTTCTTCTCCGACAGGCACGGATACGATAGAGTTCGTGCGCTTTACGGTGTCGCCCTCTTTAATTCCCGAATCGGAACCCAGCATTACCGCACCTACAAAGTCCTGTTCGAGGTTCAGTGCCATACACTGAACGCCGTTCTCGAACTCCAGCAGCTCGTTTAACATACATTTCTCAAGTCCATGTATACGAACGATGCCGTCGCCGACGGTTACAACAGTACCGACGTCGCCAAGCTGGATTTTAGCATTGTAGTTTTTAATGCGGGCTTTGATAAGACCCGTTATTTCATCGGGGCGTAAATCCATTTAACATACATCCCTTCTATTAGTTTAGTGGGATAACTCAGTTATCCTGCGAACCCGTTCAGATAATCGTTCCGAGTTCGTTTTTAAGTGCGTTAAGCCTTGACTTAACGCTTCCGTCATAGCGACGGCTGCCGTAGTCGATAATTATGCCGCCGATAAGATTTTCGTCCACCTTTTCGGTGATGGTAACGCTCTTACCGATTACCTGCGACATCTTAGCGGAAATCTGTTCTCTTATACTGTCTGTCAGCGGTTGTGCGCTGGTGACTGTAATATCCGCAAGCTTGAAATACTCGTTGAACTGCTCGCGGAAATACTTTACAATTCCCGAAAAGCAGGAAATCCTGTTCTTTTCTGCAAGCAGACACAACAGATTTGTCGTAAGCTCGCTTACACCGCCCGACTTCGACATTTCTTCCGCAAGAGAAATCTTCTCGTCAACAGCAATTGTCGGAGTACTCATAACCTTGATGAACTCAGGGTTCTGACCGAAAATCCCGTCAAGCGCTGTAAGTTCTGCCAGAGTATCTTTCATAACAGCGTCGCCTTGTTCTTCGCATAGTTCAAAGAACGCTTCGCCATATACCTTTTCAGCCTTGTCGTTCATAGCAAATTCCTTTCTTTCAGGAGTGGGTTCAGGCGATTAAACCGAACCTACTTCGTTTAAGAACTTCGAGATAAGCTGCTCGTTGTCCTTAGCGGAAATTTCTTTTTCAACGACCTTGCTTGCTGCCATAACCACCATCTCGGAAATCTCGTCCTTGATTTCGTTTACGGCCTTTTGTTTTTCACGCTCGATATTTTCCTCTGCCTTCGCGCGGATATCCGCTGCCTTGCGGCTTGCTTCGGAAACTATTTCTTCCTCACGCTTCTGCGCTCTTAAAGTAGCCTGCTTTACTATTTCAGCGGCTTCATTCTTAGCGTCAGCAAGACGTGCAGTGTATTCCTTTTCAGCTTCCTGAGCAGCTTCCTTAGCTTTCTGAGCCTCTGAAATCTCAGCCGCTGCCATTTCCTTACGCTTGTCAAGGATTTTGCAAACGGGTTTATAAAGGAATATTCTGAACAAAAGGAAGATTATAAGCGTATTTATCAGCGTAAAGACGATGGTTCCGGGATCAATAGATACAAGAGCCAGCGTTTCCTGTGACATAAGGCTGACTAAATTATGCATTATGCCTTCCTCCTCCCAAATTAACTAATCCCGCTTTATCAGTCAGCAAGCTTGCCGATGAGTGGGTTAGCATACATAAGAAGAAGTGCAATAACGAGTGAATAAATACCTGTGGTTTCTGCGATGGCGTCACCGACTATCATAGTTCTTGTGATAGCACCGGAAGCCTCAGGCTGTCTGCCGATAGCAGCAACTGCCTGTCCGCCGCAGATTCCTTCACCGATACCGGGACCCAGACCTGCGATCATTGCTGTGCCTGCACCCAACGCAGAAGCGCCGAGAACGATAGCCTTAGCTAAAATGTTCATAGTTTCGGTTGTCATTTCCATAGTGTATTGTCCTCCATTAGGTTTTGATATTGGTACTGCAGTACCTTATCCCCCATGCGGGGTATGGTTCAGAATTCAATTTCAGCACACTGTGCATTTCTGCTTTTGCTGAAATCCGATGCACCGCAAAATCTACTTTTCCGTAAGATAAAGATATGCGGCAATGCGTTATCCGTCTTCGCAGTCTGCCGATGAAATATACGACATCGTAAGCATACAGAAGATATACGTCTGTATCACTGCTGAGAACAAATCAAAATACAAAGATGTTACTGCAGGGATAACAACAGGCGGCATAAACAGTCCCAGAGCATAATAAATCAGAGAACCTATAGCCATACCCGCTACCATATTACCGAACAGACGCATAGCAAGCGACAGCGGATTTGCGAACTCACCGATTATGTTAAACGGCAGCATAAACGGTACGGGTTCAACAAAGGACTTGAGCGAGCCTTTGAGTTTTCCTGTCTTGACGCGGTTGTACTGCACCAAGAAGAAAGTGATAATCGCCAGTGTTCCTGTAACCGAAATATCGGCGGTAGGAGCACGCAGTCCCAATAGTCCCATAAGGTTGCTCAATACTATAAAACAAAGCAGCGTCATAATATAAGGGATATACGCCTTATATTTCTTACCCATTGAGTCGATAACCATCGAGCGTGCAAACTCAACTATCCACTCAGCGAGTACCTGTCGCCTTGTTTCCGGAACAACTTTCATATTGTGCGTCAGGACCAGCATAATGACAAGCAAAATCAGCATTACAAGCCATTGCACGATAATGCTTTCCGTCAGGTTGAAGGTTATGCCAAACAACTCAAAACTCGTTACTACCAGAGCGCCGTTTACGGAAATTCCGCTCTCTGAAGCGAGCAACAATGCAGTCGGCATATTATCATTCCTCCTTTTCTTTGATAGTTCTCATCAATATGGCAATTTTCGGGAAAAACAAAGGAATTGCCGCAGTGATAAGATTTATAAACGGTGCCAGCGCACCGATTGTGAGCAATCCAAAAAGTCCGAGATAGCGCAGCGCATATGTCGTACTCATATAGGTGTTGGCGGCTTTGGCGTCTTTCTTTTTCAAGGCTTTTTGTGCAGACTTCCCAAGCAGGAAAAAATTCAGCACAGCCACCGCCGTTCCATAAACGCCGCCAATCGGCAAAGTATAATCTTTCATCGCAATGCACACAACAAGCACCACCACAAGATACACTCCGCTCAATACCGAGAAATATGGAGCAAGCGAGCGCATTTCCTGATAGATAGGTTCGTTCTTGTTCATAAGACTCACGCTCTGCCTTTCCTGCAATTATTTCCTTGTACCGCTTGAATAATCGTCGTAATAGTCGTTATCACGGTGTGCGCTTGTAAAAGCCTTGGGAATTTTTTTATTTTTGTCACGGCGTTCGAAATAAGCAGCAATCTGAAAAATGAAATTTATTGTACCGCTCAGCATAACCACCACCGCAGCAATAACACAAATCACCATCACCCAATCAGGCAGCCCAAAACGCTTTACAACATAACTGCCGCCCAACAGGAACACAAGCAGCGGCGTTGCAACAACAAACGCCAACTGGCTTATATAAACATACACCGACAGCGGATTTTCATTCTTTTTCATTTGCAAAATCCTTTCGGCTTTATTCGCAATGCGCTGTAAACGATTTCCCGATAATTTATAAAATCAGCGAAGTATCGCAGACAAACGCCATTCGCCGTCCTGCTTTATCATCTTAGCTGTAATAACACATTCAGGGTGAGACGCAGCGTCACTTTTCGTATAGCCGTCTGTAATTACCATAATCGAGCATTCGGCATCATTTTCCGGGTGAACCTCGACAGAGCACTTCGACCAGTCTTTACTGTAGCTCTCATCGGGAACGAAATTCTCGTTAATACCAAGTTTCATCTCCCCGTCAACCGAATCCTTATGCTCTGTATAAACCTGCATATCCCGTGTTCCGCTTTCGGTTACAACAGGAAAACGTGTTAAAATGCGCTCGGCTTCAGACACGGTATAAACGCTCTTAACAAGTTCTTCAATCTGCGAGTAGTGCTTGTACACTTCATCATCAACGGAATGATAACCGTCCTCGGCAGGATTTCCGTAAACAGTCGTAAAATCCAATCCCTCTGTCACAAAAAGTTTCAATATGGTATAATTCTTCTGAACCAAAGCGTTTGCCGACTCGGCACACTCGTTAAGGAGAAGCGTGTTTTGTTGCTGCTGTTGAATTTCATCGTTTTCAGAAGTCTGTTTATCTCCCTTTAGCAAGACTACAAGCACGATTACCGCCGCAACTGCGGCAACAGCAATCACCGCTGTAATCACCAGGGACGCAACGGATTCTGCCTTGCGTTTGTTTCCACTGCTCATATATTAACCTTCAATTCTTATCTGACTTTTGCGCTTAAACTACCGGGTTTTGCGGCTGACCTGCTGCTCCCTGGACATTTCCAACGCCGGGCTTTGCAGTCTGCTTCTGCTCCTCAATAGAAATAGCGTCGGGGAATACGTTGCGGCTCTCGTCCTTCGAGAGGAAGGTTGTATTGACATAACCCTGAATAATTGCACCGTCCGTTACTGCGATAGTAGAAGCGTTGATATCACCGAACACAATAGCGTCACGCTTAAGCTCGGCTTTTCCGACAATATCAAGCTTTCCTCTTATTCTTCCGTTTATGTCAGCGTACTGCGATGACAAATCGCCGATAAGTATAGTATCCCTGTCCATCTTCATACGACCCTTAAGGGAAACATTTCCCTGCATAGCCGCCGAATTCATAGCCGCATTATTTGCGATAATATCACCGACAATCTTACCCGTCATATCCACATTGCGTGTAGTTTCAAGATTGCCGCGGATATTGCCGTCAACCGTCATATTTGCAAGAGAGTGAATATTCCCCTCTATCTGGGTATTTTTGGAAATAATTGTAGTTTCTTCCGACTCGCTGCCCATCGGCATTGAACCGCCTGCATTTCCCGATGGTGGGGGAGCAAAGCGACCTCCGCCCATACCCTGATTATCACGGTTATTCGATGTATTCATCATACCGCCTCTGTCAGCCGACCCGTTCATACCGCCAACTGTATTATTATATGCTGACAGCTCCACAGTACGATTCATTGTGCTGCGAACGTTCTGATTATAGCCGTTTTCGGGCGCAGTCTGGGTAGGATTATTCACCGCTGCCTGCTGTACGTTATTTTGCGCCATTGTATTCTGCATATTCTGACCGTCACGGGCAAAATTTCCGTTCGCTTCAGAATTTTGTGACGCATCAGGATAATAAGGAGTTTCCAACGGAACTCCGCCTGCGTTCATAGCAACATTCTGAACAGTATTATTCACAGGAGCGCTTACGCCCTCGGCATTCTGTTCGCGAAGATATCTGTCAAGTTCGCTGGGCTGTCCTGAGCCTGTCTGCGGCATCTCACCGTCCTGACCATCTTTTTTCCACAATTCCTTAACAGCCTGTGAAAAATTATCCTTAATTCCCATAACCTACAATCCTTTCCAACTTCCCGATAAGCGCCGGTCTGCCATATTTCAGTTCTTCAGCCGCCAACACTGCCCTGACTCAGGCATACGGTCCGATAAACTGCACTGGCAGCGTATCATTATTTATTTTGTCAAATTTATATCCTTCGTTCCGAAGCAAAACTACAATATCTTCCAGAACCAGAGTTGCACTCGCTCTGTCATGCATAAGCACAAACGAGCGGTATTTGTCCTGAATATCCTTCGGAACGGAATTATGCATATCCGTCCAGCTTGCGCCCGCAGCGTCGCCGCTGTCTACGTTCCAGTCATAAAACCTGAAACCGCGTCTTGTCATTTCCTCGATAATAGCGTCCCGCGTAGCTTCGTTATAATCGTTTTTGCTGCCTCCGGGGAAACGGAAAATCTGTACCTCAACGCCCGTTGCATCACGGATTATATCCCATGCCTCGTAGAAATCCGCAAGGAAAGCCTCAACAGACGCATATATTTCCTTGTATTCATGAGAAGCGCTGTGTACACCAAGTGCGTGACCGTCTGCGACAATTGCTTTCAATCTCTGAGCGCAGGCGTCGCTTCTGTCGGGTACAACGAAAAACGTAGCCTTAACATTATGGCTGCGCAAAATATACAGCTTGTCCGCAGTATAATCAGACGGACCATCATCAAATGTAAGATAAACAGTTCCCTGTTCACGAACGTATTCCGCAGGGGCCGTAACATACATATCCTTATAAAGCTCTGCGTAAGGACTGTCGGAAACACTGCTGTCAGCAGGAAGAGAACCAACGTCCGCAGACGAAGAAGATTTCGATGAACTGTCTGAAGAAGATTTATAAGTACCGGCAAGCCCCGAAAGCTCTGCGATATCGCTGTCCTTCATGCCGCATTGCCTGAGTAATTCATAAAGTTTCTGAGCCGATGCCGCTTTATTCAGCACAGCGGTCATAAGCTCCTTGTCGCTTATTCCGTTTGCCGACATAATCTCATAAAATTCCGCACCGCTTACGTTCTTTGCCGATGCCGCCAACGATATGATGTTAGCGTCAGAAACTCCTGCATTTGAAAGTATGGTATAAAAACTCTGAGCGTCAAGTTTTTCATTGTGGTTCACAAGAGCAACAAACTCTTCATACGAAACGCCGCTCATTTCAAATATCTTGTAAAAATCGTCCGCTGTTCCTGATTTTTCGCTTACAAGAACATCAGCAACCGTCTGAAGCGATAGGTTCTCTTCCCGTACTTTTTCAAGTTCAGTGCTTTTGTTTACGAAAAGCACGCCGAATACCACAGCCAGTATCAGCGGAACAAAAAATAATATCACAAGCACCGTTTTTATCAGGGCTTTAAAAAATTCAACGCTGCCAAAACGCATTTTCAACCTCTGTTCGGGAGTTTATTTTTAGTGACAACTCCCCTATTATTTAATAATACTATAAATTTCGGCTTTTGTCAATAGCAACAATCAACAAAACCATACCAAACCGCAAAAACAATAATACAACCGACAAATTGCCTTGATTTTTTTTGGTAATTATGCACAAAAAAGCAAACGCACACTGAAAACAGCGTTTTCAGTGTGCGTCCGATAAAATTCAACAATTCATAAATTATTTTTTCTCGCCCAACTCGTAAGCACGCTTCGTACAAGACTCGCAAGCCTTTACCACCGTATCTGTCAGATGTCCGTCATACAGCTCCTGAAGTCCCGCAAGCGTTGTGCCTCCCGGAGAAGATACCTGCTTTATCAGCTCGTCAATAGTCATACCGCTTTCGGTCATCATCTTCGCCGAACCGATAAGTGACTGTGCAAACAGCCTCAGCGCAGCGTCACCGTCAATGCCGACTTTTTCCGCATATTGCATAAAGCCTTTTGCATAAATATAAATAAACGCAGGAGAAGAACCGTTTATTGCGATAATCTCCTTCATTTTGTCCTCGGGAATAGTTTCAGTAATTCCGCACGAGCCGATTATCTTCTTTGCAAACGCAAACTCCTTATCCGACACCGAGCCGCAGCTGCACATTGCAGAAGCGCCCATTCCGAGCATCATCGGAGTATTTGGCATTACAAGAACGATTTTTGCGTCCTTGAATGTACGTTCTCTGATATAATCAGCAGAAATGCCTGCACAGATTGAAATAATCACAATATCGCGGTTGTCTGCATTCTTGATTTCAGCAAGCACTTCATCAAGCTGCTGCGGTTTAACGGCAAGCAGCACATAATCGCATCTCTTTGCAATTTCATTCACAGAAGCCGCCGCAGTTGCCCCGACCGAGGATAACCCCGACAGCTTTGCAGCGTCCTTGTCGAACACAAACACAGCGGTATTGCCGAGCTTGTTGTTTACGCCGCGGACAATTGCGCTTCCCATATTTCCAAATCCAATAAAGCCAAGTTTGTTCATAATTAAATATCTCCACGAATTTTTTTACTTCTTTTAAACGCCAGATTGAAAGCAGACGCTACGATCGGAAGAACCGCAATCAGCAGCACGCAGTCAACAGGGTACTGAATAGCGTTTTTCATAAGCCTTGCAGGATACTTCAGCAGTACAGAGCCATAAACCAGTTCCCCTGCCTCCAGAGAGTTTGTTATAATAAGGAAAAGCGGCGTCATTATCAGATTGCACACAACCACAACCGACAACTTCGCAAGCACTATACGCAGCACCTGCTTGAAATTCTGTTTCTGCAGCGACTTGTCGTGAAGCTCTGTTCTCGACAATTTCAACTTATACAAAAACAACCCGTACAGCATTGCGCCTGTCGCCTCCACCAGCGTAAACAACGGTGAAAACGTTCCTGTCGGCTTAATAAGAAAGCTGACGATATCCGACGCAGTTCCTGCAAAAAATCCCACCGTCGGTCCATAGAGCATTCCTATCGACGCCTTTGCAATAAACGCAAAAGACACCTTCAAATCGGGCATAACCGTAATCGTAAGAGATTTAATCGCAATATCCAGCGCAATAAACAGCGCAGTTACCGTAATACATCTTACGTCCTTCAGATTTTTAGCCGAGTCCTTAAAAATTCCCAAAAAAGCCATTGTCTTATCCTCCTTTTCGTCCATACACAAAGAAATAAATAAGCACAATGGCTCTTATTCGGTTATGTACAGCGAGATGCGAAAACTTTACCGCAAGCGTTCAGAGAACACCTTCGGGTATCTCCTACGCTTTTCGTCCTTGGGACAACTCTCCGTCCCCAAAGCACTTAACGCAAAGTTTTCTACTCTGTGTTGTTTTATTTTTAACTGCAGCAGATCCACAGTCGAGATTTCAGCTCGCGCAGCAAAATCAGAAATTGATTTCGTTGCAAATCTTATAACGGCGTTCGTTGAACGGCTTCTTCATTGTAAGAGCCTCTTGGATATCAACGTCATAAACCTTGCCGTCCTTGTAGCCTACAACTCTGTTGCCGATGCCGTTTTCAAGCAGCTCAACAGCGTAATAGCCCATTTCAGACGCCATAACTCTGTCACGGACAGTAGGCGAACCGCCGCGCTGAACGTGTCCGAGAATAGTAGCTCTGGACTCTATGCCCGTTGCTTCCTGAATTTCCTTTGCTATCTTATCAACACCGCCAACGCCCTCAGCAACAACGATAATAAACTGCTTCTTGCCCATCTTGCGCACTTCCTTGATGCGGTCGATAGTAGCCTGCATATCATGCGGAATTTCGGGAACGATTACCGCAGTTGCACCGCACGCAAGACCTGTTGAAAGGGCGATGTGACCTGCACGTCTGCCCATTACTTCGACAACTGCGCAGCGCTCGTGCGACTGGCTTGTGTCACGGAGCTTGTCAATCATTTCCACAACAGTGTTCATTGCCGTATCGTAGCCGATAGTGTACTCAGAACACTGGATATCATTGTCGATAGTTCCGGGAATACCAACACACGGAACGCCTGCTTTTGACAGATCCGCAGCGCCTCTGAAAGTGCCATCGCCGCCTATCGCAACAATTCCGCTTATATTTTCGCGCACGCAGATATCCTTGGCTCTCATTACATTCTCAAACTCTTTGAACTCAGAGCATCTTGCGGTATAAATCATCGTGCCGCCGCGCTGGATAACGTCAGAAACAGAGCCTCTGGTAAGCGTTCTGAACTCGCTGTTAAGCAGACCGTTATAGCCACGCTGAATACCAACCACCTCAAAGCCTTTGAAAATAGCAGTTCTTGTGACAGCTCTCACTGCCGCATTCATTCCGGGTGCGTCGCCGCCGCTTGTCAATACACCAATCTTTTTCTGCATTGTCGTATTCCCCTTTTTCGTTATTTAAACAGTGCCGAAAAGCACTGCTTGATTTAGTTTTTATATAGTATCATTGTACTACAAACAAGTCTGCTCCGTCAAGCAGATTTTTGAACAAATTTCATCGGATTTTCCTGCGATTTTTGGTGTTTAACAACAATCGAAAGAAATTGGCGCAAATCTGCCAAGCCGCTCCGAAAGCCGTTTTATTTTATGATAACGTTTCCGTGACCGAGAAGTTTCACAAGTCTGTCGCACAATCTTGAGCAAATACGCACGCCCCTCACCTTGCCGCTTTGTTTTACGCTGCGAGTATCGGCGAAACACATTCCCACATCACACACGCCCCTATATTCCGACAGGATATTTTCAGCTTCTTCAATACGGCTGTCATTTTCAGAAGCGAACTGCAAAAACAATTTTCTGCGTTTTTTTTGCGGAAGAGTCTGTGCGTCAATTGCCTTATCCACAACAAGATTTCTGCGCTCGCCACGCATTGAAATTCTTGCTGTAACGAAATAAACCGCTCCCTCACGCAGTTCAGTACTGTCAAACATAACACCCTCAGCCTCTGCGGCTGCGTCCTCGAAATTCACAAAGCACATAGGCTTTCCGTTTTTCGCAACGATCCGTCTGTATGATGTTAGCAATGCCACAAATGAAATCTGTGCGCCTGTTCCGACGCCGTCCAGATCTGACAGGAAAACGCTGTCCTCCGCAAGCCGCGATGAAAATAATTCCGCAGGATTGCACGAGAGATAAACCCCAGTCATTTCCTTTTCAAGAGCAAGCTTCTGAATATCGGAATAGTCATTGGTATCCGCAAGAACAGGCGCCTTTGTTTCATCGCCCGACATTTCAAACAAATCAATCTGACCGCTTTCCTTGCGTGCAAATTCACGCTGCGCATAATCCAGCAGCTCGTCCATGCCAAGGAGCAACGCACGGCGATTAGGAGAAATCTCCTCAAATGCGCCGCTCTTTATCAGGGCTTCCATATAGCGTCTGTTATTATCATACTGCGCCATACGCACAGCAAAATCAGCAGCCGTCAGAAATACACCATGCTCACGCTCTTTCACAATCTGCACCGCAAAATCCTGACCAAGATTTCGTATACAGGATAATCCTGTGCGAATTGCGCCCTCCTCAACGGAAAATTCCGCAAAACTCCTGTTTACGTCCGGTGGCAGCATTTTAACGCTGCTGTTTTTCATGTCCTTTGCATAATCAGCGAGTTTTTCGGGGAAAGCCGTTATCAGCGCCGACATATATTCCGCATAATAACGGCATCTGAGGAATGCCGTGCGGTAAGCTACCGTTGCATAAGCCGCTGCGTGAGCCTTATTGAATGCATACGAAGCAAAGCCTGCCATCTCGTCGAAAATCGCGTTTGCGACATCTTCGGGAACGCCGCCCCTCACTGCGCCACGAACATTTTCGTTTCCGTAAACGAAAGTGGAACGTTCCTTCTCCATAATGTCGTGCTTTTTCTTCGACATAGCACGCCGCACCAAATCCGCCTGTCCATACGAATATCCGCCCATCACACGGCAGATCTGCATTACCTGTTCCTGATACACGATACAGCCGTAAGTTACGCTTAAAATATCCCTGAGCATCGGGTGAGCGTATTGTATATCTTCCGGCTTTTTATGACGGTTTTCGATATATCTGGGAATGCTTGCCATAGGTCCGGGACGATACAGTGCAATCGCTGCCGTCAAATCCTCGACCGACTGCGGCTTCAGCCGCTTAAGCATATCCGTCATGCCTGCGCTTTCGAACTGAAACACACCTGCCGTCAAACCGTTACCCAGCATTTCAAAAACTGCGCTGTCATTTTCGGGAATATTACCGATATCAAAATTCGGATTAACACTTCGCACTGCAGCGCACGCCCTGTCGATAACGGCAAGATTCTTCAAACCCAGAAAATCCATCTTCAGCAGACCAAGCCGTTCAAGCTGCGTCATCGCATACATCGCCGTATAGCTGCCGTTTTCACATCGCAGCGGCACATACTCCACGGCAGGCTCACGGGTTATCAATACCCCTGCCGCGTGAACGCTTGTGTGACGCGGAAGCCCCTCTATCCGCACAGCAGCGTCAACAAGCCGCTTCACTTCTGCGTCCGTTCTGTACAGCGTGCCAAGTTCGCCGTTTTCAATTTCCTGCACAAGCGTTGAACCGTAAGAGTCCACCAGTTTTGCTGTCCTGTCAACAGTCGGCAGCGGTATACCAAGAACTCGTCCTGCGTCACGCACTGCCGCTCTCGCTTTCAGCGTATCAAATGCGACTATCTGTGCCACATGATCTTCACCGTAGCGTCTGCGCACATACTCGATAACTTCGCCTCTTCGCTCGCTGCAGAAATCAATATCAAAATCGGGCATTGACGTTCGCTCAGGATTTAAAAAACGCTCAAACAGCAGATTATAGCGCAGCGGGTCAATGTCGGTTATCCCCATGCAGTATGCGCAGATACTCGCAGCACCGCTGCCACGTCCGGGGCCAACCGAAATACCATTCGACTTCGCATAATGAACAAAATCCCACACGATAAGGAAGTAATCCACGAACCCCATACGGCTGATTATATCAAACTCATATTCAATCCTGTCATTTATCTGTGCGGAATCGGAAGGATTTTCACCGTATCTTGCGACTGCACCGTCAAAAATAATTTTGCGCATATACTGCGCATTATTCGAAACGCCCTGCTGCGTAAACAGCGGCAGCTTCGTCACGCCAAACTCAAATTCAAATGTGCATCGTTCTGCGATTTCAGCCGTTATTTCAAGTTCGTCCTCCTCGAATATTTCCAACATCTCATCTGCGGATTTGAGATAATATTCTTCTGTCGGCAGTCCATATGCGTTTTCCTCGGAAATCCGCTTATTCTGACCGACGCACGACAGCATACGCTGAACCATACTGTCCGACTTTTCAACGTAATGCACATAGTTTGTAGCCACAGTGCGAATACCCGTTTCACGGGCGATTTTCCGCAGTTCGCTGCACGCCCTCAGCTGTACGGCAATATTATGCGCCGACAGTTCTATGAAAAAGTTTTCCCCGAACACACGCTTATATTCAAGCGCCGTTTCAGCAGCCTGTTCCGCTCGGTTCTGCGACAAACGAAAAGCTATTTCGCCGCACTCTGCGCCCGACAGTGCAATAAGTCCATCGCTGTGTGAAAAAACGCTTTGTCTGTCAGTGACAAATTCGCCGCTGATACCTTTTTCCGTCTGTTCAGATACGATTTTGCAAAGATTATTATAGCCTGTTTTATTCATGCACAATAGCGTCAGACGAAACGGAACATCATTTGCGCTCATACGCTCGTTCTTTCCGTTCGGTGCTACCAGAACCTCGCAGCCGATAATCGGTTTGATACCTTGCTTTTTGCACTCGTCGAAAAACTCCACCGCACCGAACAGTGCCGATGTATCCGTTATCGCAAGCGCTTTCTGACCCATTTCTTTTGCTTTCCGACAAAGAACGGATATTTCGCACGCACCTTTTCCAAAACTATAACAGGTGTGAACATTCAAGTGAACAAATTTCATTCATTACCTCCGTATCTGTCGTTTTATTATGAAAAACAGCCCCGACTTATGTCGAGGCTGTTTGTTCATGTCTGAAATCAGTCTGCTACCTTAGCGATAACAACCTTATCCTTGTAGTAACCACAGTTACCGCAAACTCTGTGAGCAAGTTTCAGCTCACCGCAGTTCTTGCAGCGTGTAAAATTGGGAGCTTCAAGCTTCCATACTGCGGAACGTCTTTTATCACGTCTGGTGCGTGATACCTTTCTCTTAGGTACTGCCATTTCGTTCAAACCTCCTCTTATAATCTCTTGAATTTCAATTAAGTAAGAGGTTTCCGCTCTTACTGTAGATGTCAACAAATCACATTATACCATAAAAGAAATCAATTGTCAAGAGGATTTTTTATTTTTTTTCAAATCAGGCAATAAACTTCGTCACACTTGCAGGAAGTTCGCTGTTATCGGCAGAAATCGTCAGTGTGATTGTTGTAGAAGGAGTGATTTCGGAAAGTTTTCCGAGCATTTCTCCGAGCTTGTCATAATCTCTGCCTGTAATCTTCAGAGTTGCGTCAACGAAGATATCTGTGCAGTCGTGGTCAGAAGCGAGAATACCAGACACAAAGCCATAGAATGCGTCCACACCGTCAACGCGGTAATCCTCAATGTTAATCAGACGTACCTTGTGAGTGATGTCTGTATTAAGTGAAGAACCCTTCTGAATAGCAACAACGTTGCCGGTGGACTGCTTTTCAGCCTCGTGGATAGAATCGATGAGAATTTTTGTTTTTCCCGAACCACGTTTACCTGTAATAATCTTTACCATAAAATTTGTCCTCCTTTAAGGAAAATGTACTAAATTTAAATTCCAAGCTTCTTTTCAAGCTCAGCTTTCTGTGCTTCATAACCGGGTTTTCCGAGCAGAGCGAACATATTCTTCTTATAGCTTTCAACGCCGGGCTGATCAAACGGATTTACTCCGAGCATATAGCCGCTTATAGCGCAGGCTTTTTCGAAGAAGTAAATCAGATAACCGAGATTGTACTCGTCAAGTTCCGGTATTTCCAGAACGATATTCGGCGTGCCGCCGTCCGTATGTGCGATAACCGTACCCTCAAAAGCCTTACGGTTTACCACCGACATATTCTGATTTGACAAGAAGTTCAGTCCGTCGATATTTGCAGGCTCGTCTTTGAGGAAGAAATCCTTCTGCGGCTTGCCGAACTGAAGAACAGTTTCAAACATAATGCGCGAACCGTCCTGAACAAACTGTCCCAGCGAATGCAGATCTGTCGAGAAAACTGCGCTTGACGGGTAAATACCCTTCTGATCCTTGCCTTCGCTCTCGCCGTAAAGCTGTTTCCACCACTCGGCGAACTGTGCGCAGCTGGGTTCATAGCTTATAAGCATTTCAACGCTCTTGCCCTTGCTGTGAAGAATGTTTCTCAATGCAGCGTACTTATAGCACTCGTTCTTCTCAAGGTCAAATTCGGAATACTCCTCACGAGCGTCCGCAGCGCCCTTCATCAGAGCGTCAATATCAATTCCTGCGCAGGCGATAGGAAGCAGTCCTACTGCCGTAAGCACAGAAAAACGACCGCCGACATCATCGGGAACCACGAAAGTTTCGTAACCCATCTTATCGGAAAGCTCCTTGAGAGTTCCCTTTGCCTTATCGGTAGTAGCATAAATTCTTTCCTTTGCGCCCTCTTCGCCGTACTTCTCAACCAGAAGGTCGCGGAACACGCGGAACGCCAAAGCAGGCTCAGTTGTTGTACCGCTCTTTGAAATGATGTTCACGGAGAAATCTCTTCCGTCAACCAGCGATACTATCTCGCTCAGATATGTAGGCGACAATGAACAACCCACGAAATAAATCTCGGGTGTATCTTTTTTCAGAGAATTATAAAGAGAAGAGCGCAAAGCCTCAATTGTTGCTCTGGCGCCGAGGTAGGAACCGCCGATGCCGATAACGATCAGCACATCGCTGTTGCTCTTGATTTTCTCAGCAGCTTTCTTTATGCGTTCAAACTCGTCCTTGTCATAGTTTACAGGAAGGTCAATCCAACCAAGGAAATCATTTCCTGCGCCTGTTCTGCTCGTAAGCGTAACGTGAGCGGAATTAACCTGCGGAGCGATACGCACAAGCTCGTGTTCTCTGACAAAGCTCTTCAGATACTTATCATCAACCCTGATGCTCATAGACCAAATCTCCTTTGATTTTTCGGAGAAATCCCCGAATTAGTCAACAGGGAGCTTCCGCAATAAAATTGCAGTGTTGCCCTATGTTTATTATATATTAAATTCATCAATTTTGCAAGGAGTTTTAAGCGAACGCTGTGAATTTGTGAATTATCCGAAGTTTTAACAGCCTTTTTTTGTTAGTTTTGCACAATGACTTCGCCGTCTCCGAAAAAAAGCGCAGCGGTTTCTTTCAGCGGAACAACGTTTTCGGGAACATACTCGTCGGCATAGCTTCTGAACGCAAGCCATTCGCGCATTCTGTCAAGCGTTTCGGGAGTAGACGCACTGAAGCTCTCCTTAAAATGCGTCATCTTCACGCAGCCGCCTTTCAGGACAAGCTCTTTCGCAAGCGCAAAAGCCATATCACAGCACACAGGCAGCGCGTTATCCGATATTTCGAGATTTGTCGATGCAAAGCCGCTGCTCTCGTCCATGCGCACCATCAGTTTTCCCCGTTTAGTGGAAAGCTTATAATTCACACGGCGCAGCGAATCGCCGTTTACATACTCCCTGTGTTCATATCCTGGCAAGCCGCCGTGAAGAACGGTTTTTCCGTCCTCCGACTCCTCTTCCTCAGACGGCAGCATATTCGGCGTCACCGCAGGGCCATTATACGGGATAATCCGTGGCAGTACCGCAATCTGAGCTGTTTTACGGATATTTACCCTCAGATTATAGTTTCCTATCATATCGCCTATTACGATATCGCCGAGGGATACATCATACAATCCGCTGTGCGAAGGCACAACCACACCTTTGACAACAGCGGTTTTTTTAAACATAAGCGATGTGCGCAGTACCACAGGCTCGTCAGACCTTAACACCACTTCTATGAACGGAATAAAGCAAAACCCTTTTTTCTCAAGAATAATTTCAAACCCGACTTTTCTTCCGCACTCAGAAACTCCCGATAATCCGTTTACCGACACGGTAAAATGGTTTTTGGAAATCCGCAGCAGAGCGTAAGAAACCACGCTCATTCCCAGAATAGCATACACGAGTATCAGACCCATTTCGACATTTATAAAAAGCGCAAAAACGATCGCAAACATTGTCGCCGCCACTATACCCTGCATATTATCACGCAGTGCCTTCATCTGCACACCTCCGAAATCAGTTACAGCAGCCACATACTGCACTGTCAGATTTTCTTGCTTTTCTTGATTTTCCGCAGCAGCCTGTAAATGCCGTATAGCCGCTTTTCGTCAATCTTTTCAATATCCGCTCCGCCATAGAGCAGCACATCGGCGGCACGGGTAATTTCAGCCGCTTCATCTCCTGCGCCGAGCATATTGCCAATCACGGCACGCACTTCATCTGCGGCTGTCGAGTCCTGCGGCTTTCCGCACATCTTGCACGCAAGCTGCCTTGTGCGCAGATACACTTCCTTTATCCGCCGCTCCTTGCCCATAAATCCAAACCGCAGCTTAAACAGCAATTCGGAAAGCTGCTCACGGAAAACAGCTCCCACTACCATCAGAACCACCGCAGCGGCTATCAGCACCGCAAGCACTATCCGCAGCCACGAATAATCTTCCTTGGGATTGGCATATTTTGTGCCGTCAATTTCAATCCAGCCGTACCCCTCAATATATGCCGTGGAAAATGCGTGAGCATTGGCAGGCGTAACATTGAAAATGCCGTATTCATCAAGGATATCTTCACTTAAGGCAAAGCCCTCCGTATATCGTGCAGGGATACCCACCGCACGCAGAAGCAGCGTTGTTGCCGTTGCAAAGTCGCTGCAAATCCCACGCTTACTGTCGAACAGAAAATATTCCGCCGTACATTCATCAGGTACAAAATCCATATCGTACACAAAGCCTGCGTCCTTAAACCAGCTTTCAATAGCGCGCGCCTTGTCATAATCGCCGTCAATGCCTGCCGTTATTTCTTCGGCAAGCTTCTTAATCTCTGCCGGAACATCATCGTCAAATGCATAGATATATCGTCTGGCGTCGGTATTTTCCAGCATAATTGCGTCATAACGCTCCTCGTCAATAACACCCTCGCTCTTGGCGGCACGCAGCAGATTTATAAAATTCGTGCCGTCCAGCATGCGGATAAAGCTCTCATTCGGCTCGTCAACATAATACTGAAGCATATACAGCGGTTTTTTTTCAACATCTTCGGTCACGAATATTTCGTCCTTATCGTTGCGATAGCTCGTATAATCATATGACGGATAAGTGACGTTGTATGTACCCGTCGGGTGCATTACCACCTTCGACGAGCTGCCGTCACGCACTTGTATCGTCATATTGCCGTTGTAAGAAACCGCATCTTCGAGCGCAAGCAGCTTTTCGCTGTATTCTTCAAGCAATCCGTCTTCAGCTGCCGATTTTAATATTGCCGCAAGCTGCGTCTGGCTTGTGAGTTTTTTTCTGTCTTTCCAATAACGGGTTCCTTTATTGAAATCCTCGCTGTACGTCCAGCCGTTCTCGCCCTCGTAGATATCGAACGACCAGCGTATTATATTCTGCGGATTATCGGTCTTGACCGAAAACAGCACATTGTCAGAAGGATTGTTTGCGCCACGGTTAGGCTGAGAGTTATTCAAAAAGTTCGTGAGCGTTGCCCCGCCGTAGACGCTCTGTTTATGGGATAAAAATGCGTTGTCAACTTTGTCGAGAAACGGAGTTTTTTCCGCAGTCGGCAACACCAGAAGCACAAGCGCTCCCACTGCCGCAAAAACTGCGATAGCAATTCTGCGGTGATTGTTGGTTTTCAGGTCTTTGACGTAAGCTATATCCGGCATTTCGCCGACAGCCATTCCCATAACGCCTGCCATATAACCGACTGTCAGAAAAACAATAATCCCTATCGGCAGACTTCCGAGCGTTCTCGCACCCAGCATAAGCGGAATAAACGCAGGCAGCAGCAGAAAACCTGCTTTCGGCAGGAACGCTGAAAAATAGCACACCGTAAACCCGACAAGCAGCGAGAACAGCGCAATCGCAAGCAGCGCAAAATCCCATTGAAAGAAATCCGATGAGTTGAACAGAAATTGCGCAAACGATGGCGACCGCCGCCAGCTGCCTATATTGCAAATAAAAACAGTCACTATAATATGCAGCGTCAAATATGCCAGCAGCACCAGCTTTTTGCGGCGGCGCAGAAAATAAAACAGCATATACAGACCGCCGCACACTATCGTCATAATTATCGTAGTAACGAAAAAACGGCTTCTGCACAGCACATACATCAGTGCCGCACACACAGAGCAGATATACACAAGCTCAGCCGCAGGTTCTGCCCCCTCGTATACAGGTTTAATTTTTTTGGTCATAGAATTATTTAAAGTATGAATACAGTCTGCACTTAATCATTCCATTGTAGAGTTTTCGGTTTTTATCGGCTTTTTTGCCAAAGAAGTTTTCAAACTCCTCATCGGGAGTAATTACATAAAGCTGATTTTGCCCCAAAGGAAGCAGCTTATCACCCATAACTCCGTAGAGCGTCCTTGCCTGTTCTGCGTCAAGCATACGCTCTCCATACGGGGGATTAGTGAGGATTTTCAGCGTATCGGAAGTTTTTTCCCAAGCACGGATATCACGCTTTTGGGCAGTGACGAAATCCGCTACTCCGGCTTTTCTTGCGTTGTCGAGAGTGAGTTTTACGCAAGCCTCGTCAAGGTCGTAACCCACCGCCTTGAAATCCACGTCACGATTTTCAAGCGAACGTGCTTCTTCACGCGCCTTTTTCCACGCAGAGGACGGCAGAAACTTCATACGCTCTCCCGAAAAACGTCTGTTTACTCCGGGAGCGATATTCAGCGCACGCAAAGCGCTCTCTATAAGCATCGTACCCGAACCGCAGAACGGGTCGCATACCGTGTCGTTTCCTCTTACTCTTGCAAGATCGACAATGCCTGCCGCAAGCGTTTCACGGATAGGCGCAGCATTACCCACCGCACGATATCCTCGCTTATGCAGTCCATCGCCGCTCGTATCAAGCGTCAGTGTAAATTCGTCTTTCATCAGCGAAAACCGCACCTGACACGCTGTGCCGTCCTCGGGAAGCGTCTGAACTCCGTAAGCCGCTCCAAGATTTACAGCCATCGCCTTTTTTACAATCTTCTGACAGGCAGGAACACTCGTAAGCTTTGAGTTAAGCGAATGACCGTTGTTTGGGAATGCGTCATTCTTACCGATAAACTCGGCAAGTTCGAGCTTCTTTATTCCCTCGAACAGCTCATCGAACGTTTGCGCCTTAAATCTGCCCAGAACAACGCTTACACGCTCTGCCGTGCTTAAAAACACGTTGGCTTTGGCGCACACAAGCGCATCGCCCGTGTAAAACACACGTCCGTCCTGCACCTCGATATCCTCGCCGCCTATTCTGTGCGCCTCGAACGAGAGCGTTTTCTCCAGTCCGAAATGACACGGCGACACCATTCTGAATTTTGTCATAATGCTTTCTTTCCTATATCCTTACGGTAATGCGCTTTCTCAAAAGATATCTTCTCAACTGCCTTGTATGCGTCCGAAAGCGCCGATTTAAGATCATCGCCCGTTGCCGTAACGCCAAGCACACGTCCGCCTGCGGTGAGAAATTCTCCGTTCTCAAAGCGTGTTCCCGCATGATAAACAAACGCTCCGTCAGTCTGACCGTTTTCGTCAAGTCCAAAAATCGGTTTTCCTGTTTCATACTTTTCGGGATAGCCGCCGCTTGCCATTACAACACAAGCGCAAGCCTTATTGCTCCACTTTATGTCAAGGTCGGCAAGTCTTTCTTCATACACGGCTTCAATTATATCCACGAAATCTGTTTCCAGAAGCGGCAGTACAACCTGAGTTTCGGGGTCGCCGAAACGCGCATTGTACTCCACCACCTTCGGTCCCTGCTTTGTAAGCATAAGTCCGAAATACAAGCACCCCTTGAACGGTCTGCCCTCTTTGGACATTGCTTCGATAGTAGGCTTGAAGATTTTCTCCATAGCCTCATCGGCAATATCCTTTGTGAAAAGGGGATTGGGCGCAATCGTACCCATACCGCCTGTGTTGAGCCCCTTGTCATCATCGTATGCACGCTTGTGATCCATCGAGGATACCATAGGCTTTACCGTTTTGCCGTCTGTAAACGCAAGTACAGTGACTTCCACGCCGTCCATAAACTCTTCGATTACAACTTCGCTGCCGCTGTCGCCGAACTTCTTGTCAATCATCATCGACTTTACAGCCGCTTCCGCTTCATCAAAGTTCTGAGCGATAACAACGCCCTTTCCGAGAGCCAGTCCGTCGGCTTTGATAACAACGGGATAGCTGTTCTGCGATTTTATGTAATCAACCGCCTTATCCGCTTCGGTAAACACCTCGTAAGCAGCAGTGGGAATGCCGTATTTCTTCATCAATGACTTTGAAAAAGCCTTGCTGCCCTCAAGAATAGCAGCATTTGCGCGCGGACCGAAAGTCTTGAATCCCTCTGTATTAAGTCTGTCAACCATACCAAGAACCAAAGGGTCATCGGGAGCGACAAACACATAATCGGGCTGCAGCTTCTTTGCAAGCTCCACCATACCATCTATATCGGTTGCTTTTACAGGAAAACACTCGGCAACTTTTGAAATACCGCCGTTTCCGGGAGCGCAGTACAGCTTCTCAACTTTTGGCGACTTTGAAAGCGCCACTGCTATTGCGTGTTCACGACCGCCGCCGCCTACTATAAGTATGTTCATATCGTTTTACCTCTATTCTTTAAAGAATGCCATAAGGCTATACAATTTTATTATACAACATTCTGCAAAAAAATACAAGTGCTTTTAGCTGCTTAATAAAAAATGACAGCGTCAGCCTTTAATTGTGCGGTGTTGCCTTTACTGAAACCGACGCTATCGGATATACATAATAGCCAAAACAATCGTTAAAAATTTGTCTATTTTGCCGCCCTTGTAACTTACGAAATATGTTGTATAATATTAGTTAAGGGTATTTACCCAATGCCACCCGAAAGGAAATGATAAAATGAACGTCAGGTTACACAAGGCAGATCCTGCCGAGATAAAACAAATAGAGGAACTTTATTACAGCGCATTTCCCAAAGAGGAGCGCGCCCCGTTTCCGCTTATGAAGCTGCGTGCAAAGCAGAATAAGGGCGTTATGCTTGCAGCCTGTGAAAACGGGCGGTTCGTAGGATTTACTTACATCATAGAACACAAAGACTGTGCCTATCTGTTCTATCTTGCAATTATCCCCGAAATGAGAGGCACAGGACTCGGAACGGCAATACTCGACCAGCTTAAAGAGCATTATAAAAAAGGCAGACTCTTCCTTGCAAGAGAAGCACTCGAACCGGACTCGGACAACTACGAACAGCGTGTAAGACGCCATAATTTCTATATCCGCAGCGGTTTTGAAGACTACCCCTGCAAAATCCACGAAGGCACTGTGGATTTTGAAACCATGGGAATCGGCGGTATGCCGTCGCCCGATGATTACAAGGCACTTATCACAAAATTTGCAGGCAGTCTGTTTATAAAATTCTTCCCGATGTACCTTACAAACGATTAAAAAGGAAAGGAATAAAGCTATGAACTACGGTTACTTTGACGAGAAAAACAGCGAATATGTAATCACACGTCCCGACACTCCATCGCCATGGGCAAACTATCTGGGCAGTCCCGAATACGGTGCTATCATCTCCAACAACGCAGGAGGTTACAGCTTTGAGAAGAGCGGTGCAAACGGGCGCATTCTGCGTTACCGCTTCAACGGCGCGCCATCTGATACTCCCGGCAGATACATTTATATAAGAGATTGCGACAGCGGCGAATACTGGAGCGGTTCGTGGGCGCCCGTATGCAAGCCGCTCTCCGATTTCCGCAGCGAATGCCGCCACGGAACTGCTTATACGGTTATCTCGTCGGAATATCGTGATATCCGCACGGAAACCACCTATTACGTTCCTCTTGGAAAAACCTACGAGGTTTGGCGCACGAAAGTAACCAACCTTTCCGACAAGCCTCGCCGCCTTGCCGTTTCGGGAGTATGCGAGTTTGTAAACGACAATAACTACGAGCAGGATCAAGTTAATCTGCAATACACGCTGTTCATAACACACACATACTTTAAGGACAGCTTTATTCTTCAGCGGCAAAACGAAACCGAGGGCGGTATTTCACGCTTTTTAGGACTGGCGGACGCTCCCGTGTCAGCGTACTGCGGCGACCGTGACGTGTTCCTTGGCGCATACCGTGGCTATGCAAATCCTATCGGAATTGAAATGGGATTATCCAACGCTCTCAACTACTGCACGAACTCTGTCGGCGCACTTCAGAGCGATATGACGCTTGCCGCAGGCGAAACACGCACCCTCACCTTTGTTGTCGGTCAGAAGAGCGAGGACGAAGCGCGGGAAATTCTCTCGCACTACAAGGACGAAAGCACCGCCGACTGCGAACTTCTGGAACTTAAAAACTACTGGCACGGAAAACTTGCAAATCTCAGAGTTTCCACTCCCGACCCCGACTTCAACAATATGGCGAACACATGGAACGCTTACAACTGCTTTATAACATTCATCTGGTCAAGGGCAGCTTCACTTGTATACTGCGGACTTCGCAACGGATACGGCTATCGTGACACGGTGCAGGATATACAGGGTGTAATTCACCTCGACCCCGAAGCCGCAGGAAAGCAGCTTGAATTTATGCTGTCTGCGCAAGCCGCAAACGGCGCAGGTCTGCCGCTCGTGAAATACACGCACAACGCAGGACACGAAAACACTCCCGATGACCCCGATTACGTCCGCGAAACAGGTCACCCATCGTGGAGAGCCGACGACGCACTGTGGCTGTTCCCGACTGTATACAAGTATATCGGAGAGAGCGGAAACATCGCTTTCCTCGATAAGGAAATCCCCTTTGCCGACAGCGGAACAGGAACAGTGTATGAGCATCTCAAACGTGCAATAGCGTTCTCTATGAACAATCTTGGAAGTCACGGAATGCCCGCAGGACTTCACGCAGACTGGAACGACTGTCTGCGGCTCGGCAAAAAGGGCGAAAGCACTTTTGTAGCGTTCCAGCTTGTATACGCAGTGAAAATTCTGCGTGAGTATGCCGTTTTAAAGAACGATACCGACTATATCGCACAGCTTGATGAAATCCGCTGTACGCTCGCCAAAGCACTTGACGAATGCTGGGACGGCGACCGCTTTATCCGCGGATATCGTGAAAACGGCGAGATCATCGGAAAACGCACCGATCCCGAAGCCTCCATGTGGCTCAACCCGCAGAGCTGGTCTGTTATTTCGGGATTTGCAGGAGAAGAGCGTGGCAAAGCCGCTCTTGACAGCGTTTCCCGTGAACTGAACACTCCCTACGGCGCAATGCTGATGTATCCGCCATATGAAAAGCATGCATTTGACGGTGCGCTTATGCACTGCTTCAACAAGTGCGTAAAGGAAAACGCAGGCATTTTCTCGCAGCCTCAGGGTTGGCTTATTCTTGCGGAAGCGAAACTCGGACGAGGAAATCAGGCTTACAGATACTGGAGAGAAGTCTGCCCTGCCGCAGCCAACGACTCTGCCGAAGTGCGTGTCATGGAGCCGTATGTATTCGGTCAGTTTACAGAGGGCAAAGACAGTCCGTTTGAGGGCAGAACGCACGTCCACTGGCTTACGGGAACTGCTTCTACGGTTATGGTCGGCACAGTAGAGGGAATACTCGGACTTGTACCGAACACCGAAGGACTGCAGATAGACCCGTCCGTCCCCTCCGAATGGAAAACATTTACCATAGACAAGACATTCAGAGGAAAGAAGCTTCACATCACAGTAAACAACCCCAATGGTGTTCAACATGGTGTAAAGTCTGTTTCGCTCAACGGCGAAAATCTTGCTGACAAAATAATCAAGGCAGACAGCCTTGCAGAAAAGAATGAAGTTATTGTTGTGATGGGCTGACAGCACCGTCCGAAATCATTAAACTCCACTGTGCTGAATCCGCATGGTGGAGTTTTCAATTATTTGCTGAAATCCCTTGACTTTTCCGTTGAAATTATATATAATAAAGTAAGACAGTGAAACAACGATATATTCCGAAAGAAAGGTATTGCAATGATATTTCCCGAAATCATCAGAGAAGAAACCCAAAAACTATGTTCTTCCGAAAACACCAATACACTGGTGGAAATATCACGCAGAATTTCCGAGGATTACCGTTCCGATAAAGCAAACCGCACTATCTGTGGCAAACGTGAGATCCTTGTGTATGCGGCGGCAAGAATGCCTGCAACATTCGGTGCGGTAAGCCGTGCTATAGAACTGTCGCTCCCATGCTTTAGCGGTGAAATCCGCTCCATGGCGGATTATGGCGCAGGAACGGGCGCAGGCATAATCTCGGCGGCGACGCTTTGCGAATGTGAAGAACTTTTCGCTTATGAAAAAGAACCGGAAATGCTAAAGCTGGGGTCGCATTTCTGTGAACTGCTTGATATTTCCGTAAACTGGGAACAGTTTGATTTTTCAAAGGATTTCCCAAAGCGGAAAACCGACCTTGCTGTATGCGCCTACTGCCTTAACGAACTATCGGAGAATATAAGAGAAAAGAGTCTGACGGCTCTTGCCGAAAATGCCGAGCGGCTTATTATCGTAGAACCGGGGACTCCGTTTTCCTTTTTGCAGATGAAAAAAATTCGGGCAAGCCTTATAGAAAAAGGTTTTTCTATTGCTGCGCCCTGTCCGCACAACGAAGAATGCCCTCTTCCCGACAATGACTGGTGCCATTTTTCAGAGCGGATACAGCGTTCGGCACTGCACAAGCGGCTTAAAGGCGGCGACGCACCCTATGAGGACGAGAAGTTCTGCTTTATCGCCGCTCAGAAAAATCCAATTCCCGACAAGGCACGCATTATCCGAAAGCCGATTATCCAATCGGGAAAAATCACGCTCTCGCTCTGCACCGAAAACGGAATTGAAAACCGTGTCGTAACCAAAAGCAATCCGCACTTCAAGCAGGCACGAAAAGCCGATACGGGCGACAGCTTCCCCGAATAATCACATCTTCCCGATCGGAGGAATTATGGACGTTATTTTGTTGGAATATCCCGAAACTATATGCTTCGGCGATATTGAAAACTATCTCAGATATCTCACCGTTCCCCGACAGAACGGCATTCTCAAAAAGAAGAACGACAGCAGCAAAGTAAATACCCTGATCTCTCGCTTGCTTTTGCTGTGGGAACTTGAACAGCGCACAGGCATACCGCAGGATAAAATCGAGTTCGTCCGCGGCACTCACGGAAAGCCGTACCTCAAAGGCAGCGACTTGCAATTCTCGCTGTCGCATACAAAGGGTGCTGTCTGCGTGGCTTTTTCCGATAAAGGCGAAATAGGCGCAGACGTGGAACGTGCCGCTCGCCGTGTCAGACCTGAGCTTTATAAAAACGTTTTATGCGAAGAGGAACTTGCCGCTCTCGACAGAAACAGCTTTTTGAACTTCTGGGTGCAGAAAGAAGCGTTTTTAAAGCGGCTGGGACTTGGGATAACGCAGGATCTGCGCGGAGTAAACACATTTTTAATTCCGAATACTGCGGCTGTTAAAACTGACAGGCACTATATCGGAATTTCAGCGGAAGAACCGCCGACAACAAATATCACAACCATTTCTCTTCCCGAGCTTCTCGGGAAGTACAACAATTAAGATACAGAACAGGAGAAAAAATGCAATTAGTAGCAATAGTAGGACGCCCCAATGTCGGAAAGTCCACACTTTTTAACAAACTTGTGGGAAAACGTCTTTCAATCGTAGACGATACTCCCGGCGTTACACGAGATAGAATTTACAGCCGCTGCGAATGGCTGGACAGAGAGTTTATGCTCATTGACACAGGCGGTATTGAGCCAAAAACCGACGATGTTATTCTTGCACAGATGAGAGAGCAGGCTATGCTTGCTATCGAAAGTGCGGACTGCATCATCTTCGTTACCGATATCACTTCGGGCGTTACAGCAGATGACGCAGACGTTGCTCAAATGCTCACAAAAAGCGGAAAACCTGTTGTACTTGCAGTAAACAAGGACGATAACATCGGTGCGCCGCCGCCCGAATTTTACGAGTTTTATAATCTGGGTTTGGGCGACCCGATTTCTGTTTCCGCAGTTCACGGTCACGGCACGGGCGACTTGCTTGAAGCGGTGTTTGCAAATTTACCGCCCGAAGAACCTGAGGAATATGACGAGGACGCTATAAAGGTTGCCGTTATCGGTAAACCTAATGTCGGAAAATCCTCGCTTGTAAACCACATTACAGGTACAGAGCGTTCTATCGTATCGGATATAGCAGGCACTACCCGTGACGCTATCGACAGCGAAGTTGTTCGGGGCGATGAAAAATATATATTCATCGACACCGCAGGTATGCGCCGCAAAGCAAAAATCAAGGAAAATATCGAGCATTTCAGCATTCTGCGTGCGCTTATGGCAGTAGACCGTGCAGACGTGTGCGTAGTTATGATTGACGCCACAGTGGGCTTCACCGAACAGGACAGCAAAGTTGCAGGCTATGCCCACGACAAAGGCAAGGCGTGCGTTATCGCCGTAAACAAATGGGACGCTGTTCCCGATAAAACGGATAAAACGCTCAGCGACTTCACCAAAAAGCTGGAAACAGACTTCTCGTTTATGAGCTATGCTCCGTTTGTGTTTATTTCTGCGAAAACAGGTCAGCGTATAGACAAGCTGTTTGAGATGATCAAAGCTGTTCACGAACAGCATTCCCGCAGAATTTCAACGGGCGTACTCAACGATATGTTAAGCTATGCAACAAGCCGTGTTCAGCCGCCGTCCGACAAGGGCAAGCGTCTGAAGATTTACTATATGACACAGGCCTCTACCAACCCTCCGAATTTCGTGGTATTCTGCAATTCAAAGGATTTGTTCCATTATTCCTATCAGCGTTATATAGAAAACCAGATCCGTGAAACATTCGGACTGAATATGACGCCGATAAAGCTGTCTGTCAGGGAGCGTGGCGAGTAAATGGATAAAATCATCAAAGCGTGCAGAGCGTATCAGCTGAAAAGAAGCGCTCTGCCGATAATCCTCTCCGCTGTATCGGCGATAGTTTTATTTTCGCTTGGAATGAGCGCAGATATTATATTCGGCGAAGAACTCAACCTGATATGGCTGTTCATGGTGCTGGCGGCAATTGCGCTGCTTTTCTTTATCCATGAAATATGGAAGTGCGTGTTTTCACGTCCCGGCAAACTGCGTGTTCACCTTGGCAACCTCCCGTCGGAGGAGAGAGCGGCCCTGTGTCGGGAATTTCTCACCACAACACCCGAACACGGACGATATTTTCTGTCGGAATTTATGCTGTTCTTTCCGTTTGAAGCGGGCATTATCCGTTATTCCAAAATAGACGATGTATCAATATTTCCGACAAGCGTCGGAATTTCGGGCGGCGGACGGCTTATTTTCGTAAAAACGGAAAAATCCGAAAGTCCCGAAACACTTGCCGACAAATTGCTTGAGCGTATGCCTGAACGTCCCGAAACCCGCGATGACGAAGAAAAATCGCCTGTTGAAATCGAGATTGACGCTGAAAATGCGGAAAACGCACTCTCTTCGGACGACAGCGCAAATGGTGACAGCCAATGAAAGAAATTATTTCAGGATATCGCCGAGTATATCGTGTAACACTCATCAGTAACTGGATAGTAGTCGCTCTGACAATTATAGGATTTGCTTTGACGGGAACTTTTGAAAAAAAGCCGTTTACTGCTGTTGTGATATCCGCTGCTTTTGTACTGATACCGCTGTTCTACACAGTGGAGTTTATCGTGCAGCCGCTGAAGTTTATGCGGCAGGAGGAACGTTCCGACAAACCGCTTGTGTCAGACAACGAAAAACTTTCCGTACTCGGCAGTCGTTTTATATCTGACAAAAACGTTGTGTTTTTCAACAACTGGATTATACAGTCCGTGGATTTTTCAGAAATCGCGGCGGCACAGCTGAAAAAACGAAAAATAGCGCTCACTCTCAACAGCGGAAAAACACTTGCAATGCCGTATTACCCTGACGAAAACCCAGCCGTTATCTGTGCGGTGCTGCATTCAAAGAACAAAAAAATCGACATTGTGATAAACGGGAAACATATGAACCTGTGATAAAAAATAAATAAGAACGAGGAATATAAATATGATCTGGCTATGCTATATAATAATGCTTGCAGTGCCGTATCTTCTGTCGGGAATAAACACCTCGATTATCGTATCGAAAATCAAGACAGGCAAGGATATCCGCACAATGGGCAGTAAAAACGCAGGACTTACAAACACTCTGCGTGTACTCGGCAAAGGGGCGGCAGGAATAGTGCTTGTCGGCGATGTGGCAAAGGCTTCGATAGCGGTGCTGTTGGTAAGACTTGCATTCCGCTTTATCGGCGGTGTAGATACAACCGACCCTGCGCTTGGAATGACGTGGGTTGAATATATGGCGGTGTTTATGGCAATTGTCGGACACTGCTTTCCGTTGTATTACGGCTTCAGAGGCGGCAAGGGCGTTCTCGCCGCAATTTCGGCAATATTCGTACTGGATTGGCGCATAGCCTGCATACTACTGGGAATATTTATAATTCTGGTAGCGGCAACACGCTATGTTTCCCTTGGAAGCTGCATAGCTTCGTCCTGCTTCTGTATAGTATCTCCGCTGTTCGGATATTTCATCGACCACAATCCTGCGTTTATCGTTCACGCAGCGATAGGTGCGTTCTGCGGCGGACTTATCGTATGGCGGCATCGTGCAAATATCAAGAGGCTCGTTACTCACACTGAAAAAAAGCTTGGCGAAAAAGCAAAGTGATTATAAAAAAGCCGCTGCGAGCGGCAAAAATCCAGAATACAGGAGATTGTTATGGCTAAAATCGCAATTCTTGGCTGTGGCTACGGAACAGCTCTCGGAGTGCTGTACAGCACCTACGGACACGAAGTAACCACTTGGACAAAATTTGAAAAAGAAGCGGAACAGCTGCGCACGGAGCGCGAACATAAAAGGTTGCTGCCGGGTGTAAAACTCCCCGATAACTTAGGCGTTACCACTGACCCTTCTTGCGTGTCGGGTGCCGATATCGTTGTAGTGTGCATTCCGTCTGTATTTTATCGTGACGCAGTGAGGGCGGTGAAAGGATATATCTCCCCGAATACCGTTGTCGTGAACGCCAGCAAGGGATTGGAAGAAACAACAGGCAATCGTCTGTCGCAGATACTGCGTGAAGAACTCCCTGATAACCGTATTGCCGTTATTACAGGTCCGTGCCACGCCGAAGAAATCGCACGATTTGTACCGACAACAGAAGTGTGTGCCGCTTACGAGGAGGACACAGCGGAATATATTCAGCACGCTCTCTCCAACGAGTGCTACCGCATTTACACAAACGATGACGTTGCAGGCTGCGAGCTTGGCGGCGTGCTGAAAAACCCCATTGCGTTGGGCTGCGGAATTGCCCGTGGAATGGAACTTGGCGACAATGCCGTTGCCGCTCTTATGACCAGAGGTATGACGGAGATTACCCGACTGGGCGTTGCGCTTGGTGCAAACTGGAAGACCTTTACGGGAATGGCAGGAATAGGCGACCTTATAGTCACCTGCACTTCGCAGCATTCGCGCAACTTCCGTGCAGGATACCTTATAGGACAGGGAATGCCTGCCGCTGAAGCAGTAGCTTCCGTTGGAACAGTAGAAGGCTACATCAACAGCAAAACCGCTTTCCGTCTTGCACAGGAACACAACATCGACACTCCTATTATCGAGCAGATTGTAAACGTATGCTACAACGGAAAAGACCCCAGAACCTCGATAAAATCACTTATGACCCGTGACAGCCGCCACGAGCGCGAGGTATTCTGGACGGACTGACAAGGGAGTGATATAAATGCCGAAGCTTATCACAAAGACCTGTCCGCACTGCGGAAAACTGCTTACTATTCTTCCCGAAGCAAGCGTAATCGGAATAGTCTGCCCACAGTGCAAGGAGTTTATCGGCGACAAAACCGTTAAAATGTCGGACGAGGAAATAAAGCGTATTACAGCCGCAATTCACGAAATGCTGAGCGGCAAGCAATAACCGATAACGGAGAAAAAATACAATGCGAGATAAAATCCCGGCAACCATCAAGGAACAAATAGCAAAGCTCAAAGAACGTGGCTGCATTATCGAGGACGAAAAGTTCGCCCGTGAAACTCTCAAGTACATCAACTATTATCGTCTTTCAAATTACTTCGAGCCGTTTGAAGTGACACGCCATCGCTATGAGGAAGGCACTTCTTTCGGGAAGATAATGGCGATTTACGAAATGGACAGGAAGCTGCGCAGCGTGCTGATAGCGGCTCTTGAAGAAATCGAAATCGCCCTGCGTGCAGCGGTTTCCAACTTTCACGCTCTGAAATACGGCGCACAAGGCTACCTGAATCCCAATACATTTGACCGTTCCCATAATCACCAGAGCTTCACCTCTCGTATAAATCATCTTATTGACTGCAATGACGAACGGGAGTTTGTAAAGCACTATAACTCCAAATACGGCGGACGGTTTCCGCTGTGGGTGGTAATGGAACTGTTCAGTTTCGGCACGCTTGCGTTCTTCTACAAGGATATGCATGCACAGGATAAGAAAAAACTTGCAAATGAGTACTACCACTGCTCACCCACGGAGATGGACAACTGGATTTTCTGCCTTAATGAGCTGCGCAATTACTGTGCGCATTACAACAGGCTTTACGGAAATACTTTTCCTGTAATTCCGAAAACTCCGAACAGTATGGAGATGGAACTTCAGCCTGATGTATTCGGCTATATCATAGTGATGAAACAGCTTTACCATAATCCTTCCAACTGGAACGAGCGTGTTGTAAAGCCGATTACACGAATGATAAACAAGAACTCTGATATAATCCGCCTGTCAGATCTGGGATTTCCCAACGACTGGGAACAGCTTATCCGATTTGAAATTCCCGAACAAGACGAGCAAGAGAAAAAAGAGGATTTTCAGAAATGAAAAACGCGATGATAAAACGCTTTATAGCTTGTTTTATTCTTTGTATAACAACAATGCTTTGCGGCTGTGCTCCCGAAAAGGAACACACCCAAAGCTTTTTTGCTATGAACACCTATATGAGCGTTACCGCTTATGGTGACAACGCTCAGCCTGCCGTGCAGCAGGTGCAGTCCGCTGTAACACAGCTTGAGTGCCTGTGGTCGGTAACAGACGAGAACAGCGAACTGTACGCTCTGAACTCCACAGGTTCGGGAACAGTAAACAGTGAAACCGCTGAACTTATCCGATTTTGCCTTGACATCTCTGAAAAAACGAGCGGCGCATTCGACCCGACCATCTACCCCGTACTCACTGCGTGGGGTTTTACAACGGACTCAAACCGTGTGCCGTCAAACGAAGAAATAACCGCACTGCTCGGAAAAGTCGGCTGTGAAAACGTCCGCCTTTCCGACAAAACCGCTGAAAACAGCTTGGAAATAACCCTTCAAAACGGTGCAATGCTGGATTTCGGCGGTATTGCAAAGGGTGCAGCCGCCGACAAAGCCGCTGAAATTATGCGTGAAAACGGCATTACATCGGCTCTTATAAACCTCGGCGGCAGCATTACCGTAATCGGAAAAAACTCTGACAACTCCGATTGGCGGATAGGGGTAAAAGACCCGTTCTCGGACGGAAACATTGGAATACTGGAACTCTGCAACACTTCGGCAGTGACTTCTGGCGCATATGAACGCTGTTTTACGGCATCTGACGGCACTGTCTATGGTCACATCATAGATCCCGACAACGGAAGACCCGTTGACAACGATCTTGCGTCTGTCACGATAATTTCCCCGAACACAACTCTTTGTGACGCACTCTCCACTGCCCTTTTCGTTATGGGCAAAGAAAAAGCTCTGCAATTCGCCAAAGAGAACAGCAAGGCTATGGGATTTGATTATATCCTCATCACAAAAGATAAAGAGATGTTTATAAGCGGCGGTGCAGCGGCAATTTTTTCAAATACAGACAAGAACGAAATCCTGTACATCACAGTATAATTTCTGTTTAAAGCAAAGCGGCATTCATTTATGCCGCTTTTATATTTACAATTTTTTCACTCTGAATGCGTCTGCTATCATTTTCACTTCTTCAGCGTAGTCCTCAAGGACTGTGCCGCCTTCTATTATAACATCGTCAAGATTTTCAAGTGCCGCTGTATTTATTTCTTCAATCATCAGCTGCGGCATAATATCACGCTCTCTGCAAAATTCCCGTTCTTTGCCGACTAGCAGATTTTTAAGAAACATAATATTGTCGGGAGTCATAGAAATTGCAAATTTCTGCCATTCGGGTTCAAGATCCACAAGATTTCCATATTCCGAAAACAGTTCGGGAGCGTCCTCCTCAATCACATACTGCGAATAGTCCGCAACACTCTCATTGAACTCCTCATCTGAAATATCCTGCGCCAGCTCCTCATAATCCGTTTCGTTCTCGGAGTATTCATAACGCAAAAACGGCTCCTGCGACTGTTCTTCTACAATAAGTTTTCTGGTGTTTTCATCGGCAAGCCTGCGTATTTCGTCAAGCTTTGACTCATCGAACGTCACTGTAACAGGCTCTGTATCCGGCAGTTCTTCCCACGGCTTGAGAGCGGATTTCCTGCTTGGAATTTTTTTCATAATTCCTGATTTCCTGCAATACTCCTCAACCGCGTCGGGAATAACCATCGGAAAATCAGCGTCATTTACAGCAGCCATAATTTTCTTTCTGTTTTTAAAATCGCTCTCCATCATCTTTACAGAAGGCACAAGATATCGTCCGAAAGACATCATTCTGCGGAGCTTTGCTTCAACGCTCTTTAGTATATATCCGATAAAACCGCTGTTCAGTGACAATTCAAAATGTTCTGAAGTCGGAGTTCCACGCTTCAGAGTATAACGCTCCCTTGCGTTTATCCGCACATTCCGAAAGCCGTCCTGGCGCTCCACATCGACAATGGCACATTTAAAAGGCTCCCATGAAAAATCTCTTCTGAACTTTCCGCAAAGAAGCGACGACAATTCCACATCATATTTTTCAAAATGCTTTTCCAATGCGCCAAGGGCATATTCAAGCGCTTTATTCAGAATATCCCGATTTTGTTCGTTCACAAAAATGCTTTCATTTATATTATAAGCAGAATATTTTGACAAGAAATCCATCTTATCGGAATAATTTCCGTTTTCAATTTCCGAGATAACCCGATAGTCCATATCACATTGCTGCTCATCTTCAAAAGGCAGCGGCAAAGAAATATTATTGAATGCATAGAAATCTTTAATCCACTGTATAAGTCTTGCTCGTGTATCGGGCATAAATTTAATGTTTTTCAGAATTTCCGTCAATCGTGTAAAAGCGTCGTCCGAGTCTTTAACGCCGATTTTGTTAAGCAATTCAAAGCAGTACATCACAGGATACGGCTCGTCCACTTGCCGATAAACGCCGCGCCTTACATCGGTTCTCCATGTAAAATATGTTCTCAGCTGAGAATTAGACATCGCACCATACAATGGACGAGGAAGACAGCAGAAAACACTGCGTTCGAAATCGTCCTCAACGTCTGCCATAAATTCTCCTTGACGAACCATTGTAATCTCCGAGCAGGCACGATAAATACGGCGATTATCAGAAACTTCCTCAAGGGTGCGCATCTGACGGATCTTGTCGGTCATAAACTGCTCCTGTGCATTGGGGTTATCAGAAAGCGGCTCATGAGGATAAAACATACGGTTCATACTCTGATTAATTTCGCGCTCGTTCAGTTCGCTGAAATCGTTCTGAGCGTCAGAATTGCATTCAGAACACTTGCCGATTCCGGGAGCAGATGGTTTTGGAATTGATTGGGCAGAGTATGACGAAGCGCCGGCTTCGCCCGACAATGAAATTTCCGCCGCTCCATCGGAGAGTTTTTCATAAATACTGTCAACAAGTTCGCCAATTTCTTTTTTTATTTCTTCTTTTGTTTTTCCTGTCGTATCGATGAAGCGGTTAAAATCAGGCATTATAAAAATCCTCTCACGAATACAAATAAAAGTAAAAAAAATCCGCAGACAAGGGGGCGTCTGCGGCAACTCAAATCAGCGCCGACTGTTTGGGGAAAACAGAAACGGCATAAATAATTGGGGAAAATATATAAGAAGTATGTAAGCCAAAAAAGCTCATATACTATCTCGCATATTTATTACTCTTTAATTATATCACTTTTAATTCAGAAATGCAACAATAATAATGCCGAATTTCAGACAATCTTTTTAGATAATTTTAACAATTATATACAATTGTTATTAATCCAGAAGATTTCCATATTGTTTAAATGTGTGCGTTAATATGCGTACATATAAAATTAACCCCTGTTAAAGAAATAAATCTCTAACAGGGGTGCTATGCAAATAGTTGTTTGATGTGGTTAGATGTGGCTAACTTATAGGGCAAAAAAATAAAGGGTGTTATATACCCAACAATGCCCATAAGGCATCGGTCCCTTCTTCAGTTACGTTGCCATAGGCATCACGGTCACCATTCTCGATGGCTTCATCAGCTCTGTTAGACATTGCTACATATTCAGCATATTCTTCTGCAGTCATAGTGTAATTTCCGGACTTGTCATAGGAACCACCATTAGACGGGTCGAAATCATCGGGCATAGGATTACCGTTCTTATCGTAATAAACTCTATCTGAGTCATCTGCAATAACAATTTTATCCAATGCTACACCGCTTGATGTGTTTGACTTGGAGGTGCTTGCATCACTTGATGAGGGCTTGGAAGTGTTTGCATCACTGCTTGCATCACTTGATGATGTCGAGTTATCACCCGTAGGGTTCTCACTCTGCGAGTTCGCAGAACTATCAGACTTATCAGATGATGTTCCCTCTGAGTTCGAAGAACTGTCCGTGCTTACATCAATAGGCTTGGAAGTATCGTAGTTGTTGAGCTTTGGATCAGAACCCCCGGACGATGTGTCGATAAAGCTGGAAGAGGTGGGAGGTCTTTTTCTGTACTACTCTCACTCTGTGCCGAACTATTCTCGTCTTTCG
>CAZTRH010000011.1:0-38239 GCA_964616605.1 uncultured Ruminococcus sp. | reverse complement strand
CTGTATGATGCAGAGAAAGACTTGAGTGATGTTCCTGCGGATAAGCTTTCCAAGTATGGTGTGTACGTTCAAGGCGCGGATATCTACTACGATATGCAGGATTTCAATTCTACCTTTTCTAAGGTTGGAATAGCTATGCTTGTTGTCTCTTTGGTTTTGTTTGTTACAAACACACATTCACGCAGAAAATATTATATTGGCAACTATATTGCTGTTGCTATTGTTTCGATTTGCAATATCGGAAGTGTATTATGGCTTATGCCTCAGATAATGGCGTTCAAAACACAGTATCTGACAGGTGTAAACTTTGAGCAGCTCAAGGAATTTACAGAGTCTGCCAGAGGTAAGACGGCACGTTATACCGATTCTACATTCTGGTTTGATGTTTCGTACTTTGTATTTGGTTTCGTAATCCTTGCAGTTGTGCTTCTTATTGTAAACGTTGTTTTGAAAATAATTCTGATGAATGCAGAGAAGAAAACAATTGGAACCAGAAAGGGAGTGGGCGCATGACATTAAATAATGATTCCGCTATCAAACGCGACAGATTGCGCTTTACTAAAAATAAGCTTTCGGCTACGCTTACATATTTTTCAATTGCGCTTGATTGTCTGTATTTTATCAGTATCTATAGCTCGAACAAGGGTACTTACTATTACACATGGCTTATGGGAATATCGGTTGTATACAATCTTTTGTTCCTGCTGTTTTCATTCCTTTCATCTGAAGGTGTAAAGCAGTATAAGCTTGGTTACAGTTACCTTCTGGTAGGTCTTGGACTTGGACAAATTGCAAGAATTTTCATTCTTCCTATGCAGGCTCATAATTCTTATCTCTCTTCCACTGCTGACACTGCCGAGGGTGCCGTTCAGGTACTTGGAGAGCAGGTAATGGATGACAAACAGTTCTTGTATGTAATAATACTTCTTGTTGGTTCTGCTGCTTTGTCAGTTATTGCAGGAGTTGTTGGAGTAATTAAGTCCGCAACACTCAGTTCTGTTATGGCAGAAATTGAGAAAAGAAAAAAGTAAAGGGAGCAAGTCATGAGTGATTTAAAATTACAGCATCTGGACAAAATTTATGATAACAAGGTTCAGGCAGTTTATGACTTCAACCTTGACGTTAAACACGGAGAGTTTATAGTTCTGGTCGGTCCTTCCGGCTGCGGCAAATCCACTACTCTTCGTATGGTTGCAGGTCTTGAGGATATTTCGGCAGGTAACCTTATCATTGATGGTAAGGACGTTACCAAGATGCCTCCTAAAGATCGCGACATTGCGATGGTTTTCCAGAACTACGCACTTTATGGTCACATGACTATTTACGAAAACATGGCATTCTCGCTTATGCTTCGTAAGGAGAATAAGAACGAAATTCACCAGAAGGTTCTTGCTGCTGCTGAAATTCTTGGTCTTACAGACCAGTTGAATAAGAAGCCTAATCAGCTTTCCGGTGGTCAGCGTCAGAGAGTTGCAATGGGTCGTGCAATTGTTCGTACACCTAAGGTATTCCTTTTTGACGAGCCGCTTTCAAACCTTGACGCTAAGCTTCGCGGTGCTACAAGACGTGAAATTATGCTGCTTCATAAGAGATTGAAGGCAACAATGATTTACGTTACACACGACCAGACAGAGGCTCTTACACTTGCAGACAGAATTGTTTGTATGTCGATGGGTCATGTACAGCAGATCGGTACTCCTCTGGAGCTTTACGATACTCCTGCTAATCTGTTTGTTGCAAGCTTTATCGGTTTGCCGCCTATGAACCTCTTTGATGTTGAGATCAAAAACGGTCAGGCTATATGCAAGGATTTTGCCATTGATCTTTCTTCTGAGGAGAAAGAAATGCTCTCTCGCTACGAGGACAGAACAGTTGTTCTTGGTGTTCGTCCTGAGAATGTTATTCAGGGCGGTAACATCATTGTTGATGTATACTCGAATGAAAACCTTGGTATGACAACGCTTGTAAATGGCTCAGTTGGTTCTCGCAAGATTACTTGTAAGTTCCGCGACTGGTGTAATTTCAGACAAGGCGATACAGTTGGTGTTTCCTTTACAAAGAAGCATTTCTTCGACAAGGATACAACCGATGCAATCAGCTTATGAGTAAGGAGAGATGAAAGATGGCAACCAACCAGACTTCCGCTAAAAAACAAGGGCGGGGATTTAAGGAATTTGTGAGAAAGCTTGTCGTTTCTCTGAAGCGTGGTCCCAGCATTATTCCGATGCTTGCATTGTGCGTATCATTTGTTTATTATTCGCTTAATCTTGTGTACATTTCCAATACAACAGCAAGAATTAACACTGCTAACATGGGTCAGTGCGAATTTGTAGGAATGCTTGCAGGAATTCTTGTTCTTGTAATCTTCCTCAAGTGCTTCCCGAAGCGTCAGAAGCCTAATTACATTTTCGTAGGTCTTACGATGCTTGTAATTGCTTTGCTGATTTTCGTGGACGCAGTTTATGTTACAAGAATTCAGCAGACTTTGAATAGTCCTGATAATGCGTTTAATGTTCAGGGTGCGGACTCGTTTATACTGTCAGCAAAGACTGTTATGATTGTTCATATTATTATGCTTGTTATTTCAGCTGCATTGATCGCTCTGCTTCCTGTTTATGGAAACCTGCTGAAGAAGATCAAGACATCTATTGATGTTGAGGGCAATGATAACATGGCTGCAATCGAACTTACTGACGATAGCGAATAAGGATAATATGTAATCTTTGAAAACGTCCATTCGGACGTTTTCAAACGGTTATAGAAAATAGTTGTGAAAAGCAGCATCAGCCGAAAGGCTCTTGTTGCTTTCATTGCAAAAGGGACAATTTGTTCTTTGGTAGAGATATGAAAAGGGAATAATTTTGTTCCGAGGTATCTGATTATGTCAAAAAAAAGGAAACAACCACAACAGTCTGAAAAAAAGGGGACTGAAAATTACTACAAGCTGAATACAGAAGCTGTTGACAGGCTTGTAAATGCAAAGGACGCTCCGGAAGTATCCGAAGCTGAAATTCGTAAATATAAGTCAGGCGGAAAGTTTAAAATTCCGACTTGGCTTAAAATTCTTTTTGTAAAATTCTGGTTCGGTGGAGCAGTATGCTATTTCTTCCTGTGGGGACTTGGAAATTACATTAATGGTCTGGATAAGCTTGCTGTTGTCGCACTGGGACTTGGAATGGTAACTGACCTTATGGTAAACCACGTCATGCGTGCGCTTGAAACAGAAAAGGGCGAGTATGATAAGTGGATTATGGTCGGTGTGCGAAAATGGTGGAGCATTTTTCTGAACGTAATTTATGCGGGAGTGCTTCTTTTCTGCATAATAAATATGTACACAGCGATAAACTACATTCTGTACGGTTCACCGGAGAATTCTGAAAATGTTCTTGGTGTTGAACCGCTTCTGTTTGGATTGATGTATTGTTTGTTTGATTTGCTGTTTATAACAATGAAAAATACGCTTAAGAAGATAATCCGGGACGCTGAAAAAAACGTTTCGCAAGGAAAAAAATAAGATATAGTCGGGAGTTTCAATGATTAACGTATTATATGTCGGCGCAGTATCTGCGTGCTTTGAGTTTGAAAATAATCTTCCTTATTATAAGGATAGCGAATACACTGTTTCCCTTAACGGGAAAGAGCTTTTTAAGTCGGATAAGAATGTTTTTTCTGTTTTCGATTTGAAACCTGCAACTGAATATACGCTTTCAGTTTCCGGTGAAGAGGATATTAGCTTTACAACAAAGACTGAAACCTGCGCAATAAATGTAAAGGATTTCGGAGCAGTTGGTGACGCTCTTCATGATGATACAGCAAATATTCAGACAGCGATTGACTGTCTGCCCAAGGGCGGACGTCTGTACTTCCCTGAGGGAGTTTACAGCACAGCGTCTATTGCTCTGAAGAGCCATATTACGCTTCATTTTGCTGAAAATGCGGTTCTTCTCGGTATTACCGACCCTAACAAGTATCCTGTTATCCCGGGTGCTGTTGAGGACGTTGTAACTGGAGAGCTTGTACAGGTAGGAACATGGGAGGGTAATTCCGTTCCTATGCACAAGGCGCTTCTTTGCGGAGAGTATGCAGAGGACATTCAGATTATAGGTCCCGGTACTGTTGATGGTGACGCTCAGCACAGCCGTTGGTGGGTAAACGTCAAGGATCGCACTATTGCGCGTCCAAGACTTATATTCCTCAACCGCTGCAAGAATGTAACTATTCACGGAATTACTGCTCAGAATGCTGCTTCGTGGCAGCTTCACCCCTACTTCTCCGAGCATATCGACTTTTTCGATGTGTCGGTAAACGCTCCTAAGGATAGCCCTAACACTGACGGACTGGATCCTGAGGCTTGTGATTATGTAAACATCATTGGCTGCAAGTTCAGCGTTGGTGATGACTGTATCGCAATTAAATCTGGTAAGATTGAGCTTGCAAAGATGTACAAGAAGCCTGCCGATCACCACACAATCCGCAACTGTATCATGCAGTTCGGTCACGGTGCGGTAACTCTCGGAAGTGAAATCGGCGGCGGCGTTCAAAACCTGACTGTAAACCGCTGCATTTTCAATCATACCGACAGAGGACTTCGTATAAAGACACGCCGCGGCAGAGGCAAGTACTGCGTAATTGACGGCGTATTGTTTGAGAATATAAAGATGGACGGAGTGCTTACTCCAATAGTCATGAATATGTGGTATAACTGCTGCGACCCCGACCGTTACTCCGAGTACAACACAACTCGTGAGAAACTGCCTGTTGACGACAGAACTCCGCACCTTGGCAAATTTACTTTCAAGGATATGGTATGCGAGAATTGCCACGTTGCAGCTGTATATTGTGATGGTCTGCCTGAGCAGCCTATCGAGGATATCACTGTTGAAAATATAAAATTCACCTACGATTCTGACGCACAGCCCGGTTTTCCGTCTATGAAGAACGAGAATGTCAAGATGTGCAAGGCCGGTATGTATTTCGATTATGTAAACAAGCTTACAGTTAAGAATGTTGAAGTTATCGGAAACGACGGCGATGTTATCATTTCAAAGAATGTAGGAGAAATGACAAAGGAGTAAGCGAATGTACGCTCAGATTGACAAGTATATAGACAGACTGCTTGACGGTTCCACTCCCGACAAGCCTTTGTGGAATATTGAAAGCATCAGAGATGGAAAGCCTCCACACTGGAATTACATTGACGGCTGCATGATTACTGCATTGCTTTGCGCTGCGGAAATCACAGGCGAGAGAAAGTATTCCGGTTTTGCGGAGAGTTTTATTGACTGGTATGTTCATGATGACGGAACTATTGTCGGATATAACGTTGAGAATTATAATCTCGATGATATCAACGAAGGTCGTGTTCTTTTTGACCTCTATAAGATGACGGGCAAGGAGAAGTATAAGAAAGCAATTGAGCTTATCAAGACTCAGATAGACAAACAGCCTCGCACGAATACAGGAAATTTCTGGCATAAGCTGATTTATCCCAATCAGATATGGCTTGACGGACTGTATATGGCTCAGGTGTTCTACACACGTTATCAGAAAGAAAACGGCAAGGACTACTCTGATATAGTAAACCAGTTCAAGAATGTTCGTGCTTTGATGTTCAACGAAGAAAAGAAGCTGTATTATCACGGCTGCGATACGTCTAAGCAGATGTTCTGGGCTGACAAGGGAACCGGTCACTCGAAGAGCTACTGGCTGCGTTCTATCGGTTGGTTCTGCATTTCGCTTATTGACAATATCGAGTATATCGACAACGAATCCGACAGAGCAGAGCTTGTTAAGATTTTTGTTGAGGCGATTGAGGGAATTGCACAGTATGCCGATCCCGAAACAGGTATGTTCTATCAGGTTGTTGACTGCGGCGGCAAGGAGGGCAACTACCTTGAAACAAGCGGAAGCAGCATGGTGGCTTACGCTATGATGAAGGGTGCAAGACTGGGTATTCTTGATAAGAAGTTTGCCGCACTTGGCAAAAAGACTTTTGACGGTATCTGTTCAAAGTACCTTAGCATCAGCGACAGCGGCGAGCTGAGCCTCGGCGGAATTTGCCTTGTGGCTGGCTTGGGTCCCGACAGCAAGCCACACAGAAACGGTACTTATGAATATTATATTTCCGAGCCTGTTGTTGAGAATGACGCAAAGGGCGTTGCACCTTTCATTCTTGCATACACGGAAATCAAGAGAATGAAATAAAGAAATACATTGTAAAATTGCTTCGCCGAACAGACGCAAAACGTTGTTCAGTGATGCTGGCATACAATAAAATGCGGCTTGTAAAAATGTCGCTGAAGTGTAAATGGAAGTAAGGCGATTTTAAAAATGACCAAGATTAAAATTACTTATCTCGGTGGTGGCTCTAAAGCGTGGGCAAGAGTATTTATGACTGACCTTGCCGTTGCGGACGGATTGTGCGGAGAAATTGCTCTGTACGATATTGATGTTCCTGCGGCAGAACTCAACAAGAAAATCGGCGATGTCATAAATGCTAATCCAAACGCTGTTTCAAAGTGGGAATACAAGGTTTATACCGATATCGGTGAGGCTCTGGACGGCGCAGATTTTGTTGCAGCGTCTATTCTGCCGGGTACGTTTGATGAAATGCAAAGCGATGTGCATTTGCCCGAAGAATATGGTATTTTCCAGTCGGTAGGCGACACGGTAGGCCCCGGCGGTGTTCTAAGAGCTATGAGAACTGTGCCGATTTACGAGGGATTTGCCCGTGCAATCAAGGCACACTGCCCGAATGCGTGGGTTATAAATCTTACAAATCCGATGACGGCATGTACCAAGACTCTTTATGACGTGTTTCCCGAAATAAAGGCTTTCGGCTGCTGTCACGAGGTGTTCCACGCACAGGAATTTCTCTGCTGCGCAGCACATGAAATTCTTGGAGTTGAAAAACCCACTCGTCGCGAGATGATTATTGACGCTTGCGGTGTAAACCATTTCACATGGATAACCGAAGCAAACTATAATGGTCACGATATGCTTAAAATTCTTCCCGAATTTATCGAGAAGTTCTATGATAAGGGCTATTGCGAGCAGATCGGATTTAAGCCCGATGATTTCAAGGGCGAAAACCCGTTCCTTTACGGCAACAGAGTTAAAATGGACTTGTTCAACCGCTTTGGCGTACTTGCTGCGGCAGGCGACCGCCACCTCGTTGAATTTATGAATAACTCGTGGTACATAAAGGACAAGGCTGACGTTGAGAAGTGGATGTACCACCTCACCACCGTTGATTACCGCAAGGAGGACAGAGTAAACAAGATTGCTCAGTCGAAGCGTATTGCAAACGGTGAAGAAGCGATTGAAGTAAAGAAGAGCGATGAAGAGGTTGTCGAGCTTATCAAGGCTTTGTTGGGTCTTGTGCCGCCGATGATTTCAAATGCCAATATTCCGAATGTAGGACAGATGGCTGATATGCCGCTCGGAGCTGTTGTGGAAACGAACTGCACATTCTCTCGCGCGGGCGTAAAGCCTATCACGGCAAAGCCGCTTCCTGCAGATGTGAGCATTCTTGTTCGCCGCAATTGCCAGAATATTGAAAACACTTATTACGGTATAAAGAACCGTGATTTCCGTGCGATATTTGAGGCATTTGCAAATCAGCCGCTTTGCTCAAACCTTTCCATTGACGAGGCAAAGGAACTGTTCAAGCGTATGGTGAACGCTACAAGCGAATATCTCAAGGATTATTATAATCTTGAAGAACTGGAGAATATCTGATATATGGCAGACGCATTTATCTTTGCGGCTAATGCCGTATTACCGATTGTTCTGACGATTGTATTCGGATATTTCCTTAAAAGAATAAAGCTGTTGACGCCGGAATTTCTTGACGTCGGCAACAAGCTGACGTTCAGAGTGCTGCTTCCCGCAATGCTGTTCTACAATGTTTACAACATCGACAGTCTGCGTGATGTGAACTTCGTGTTCGTGCTTTACGGACTGGTTGCCGTTATTGTGATTTGTCTGTTGGGAATAGCGCTGACGTGTCTGTTCACAAAAGATAACGCAAAGCGTGGGTCGCTTGCACAGGCGATGTTCCGTTCAAATTATGCGATAATAGGACTGCCACTTGCAGAGTCGCTTTTCGGTGCGGAGGGTGCAGCGGCGGCAGGCGTTATGAGCGCATTCTGTGTGCCGTTGTTCAACATACTGGGCGTTACTGTGCTGTCTATTTACAACGGTGACAACAAAGGCGGCAAGCTGAATGTAAAGAAAATTCTCTTAGGAATCGTAAAAAATCCGCTTATTCTTGGTACGGTTGCAGGCATAGCGGCTCTTGGAATTCGTGAGCTGCTTGTGGCGTGCGATATTTCGTTCCGTCTGACGGATATTGAGTTCCTTTACAAAACACTTGGTAATATAAAATCAATTTGTACACCGTTTGCATTGATAGTACTCGGTGGAAGGTTCGAATTTTCCGCAGTCAAGAGAATTTGGAAAGAAATCGTTTTCGGTACGGTTATGCGTACCGTGGCAGTTCCCGTTCTGGGACTCGGCGGAGCGCTTCTTCTGAAGCAGTTTGTATATCCCGATCTTTCGGGTGCGCACTTTGCAACATATATCGGCGTGTTTGCAACGCCCGTGGCTGTCGCAAGCGCAATAATGGCAAAAGAAATGAAGGCAGACGATGAGCTGGCGGGTCAGCTGGTAGTCTGGACATCTCTTGTAAGCACAGTGACGATATTTGCATACGTCACAGTTTTACGAGCAATTGGCATATTTTAGTAAATCTTATGTTTCGGGAGCAGATTTTTGGCAAGATATCCGTTTTGTCCATAAAGAAGAATGGATTTGTAATCGCATTTATGCCCCGTAGGATTTAATATAAAAATAGGAAAATGTATTGCACAAGAAGCGGTATGTTTATTCTAAAAAATGAATATTTTTCGGAGGTAACAGGTATGATTCTGGACAAATTTAGTCTGAAGGGTAAAGTAGCAATTGTAACAGGTAGTGACACAGGTCTCGGACAGGGCTTTTCTAAGGCTTTCGTAGAGGCTGGTGCAAAGGTTTTCGGTGTTTCCAATATGCCGAGTACAGCAACACAGGAGATGCTCGGCGCAGAGAACTTCCAGTTCATTCAGGCTGACCTCTCCACACTCGATCCCATTGATGGCATTATCAGCGGCTGCCTTGAGAAGTTCGGTCAGATCGACATTCTCGTAAATAACGCAGGCGTTATCAAGCGTGAAGATACGATTGATTTCAGCATTGACAGCTGGGATCTCGTTATGAACGTAAACTGCCGCACACTTTTCTTCCTTACTCAGGCAGTTGCAAAGCAGTTTGTAAAGCAGGGTCACGGCGGTAAGATTATTTCCGTTGCGTCTATGCTTTCTTATCAGGGCGGTATCCGCGTTCCTTCTTACACAGCTTCCAAGTCTGCTGTAAAGGGCTTCACAATGACAATGTGCAACGAGTGGGCTTCCAAGGGCATCAACGTAAACTGCATTGCTCCCGGTTATATGGCTACAAACAACACAAAGGCTCTGCGTGCTGACGCTGACAGAAGCGAAGCTATCCTTGAGAGAATTCCTGCAGGCAGATGGGGAACTCCCGATGATATCATGGGCGCTGCTGTGTTCCTTGCTTCTGAGGCTTCCGACTATGTAAACGGCTTTACTCTTGCTGTTGACGGCGGCTGGCTTGCAAGATAATCTGCGTACAGCAGGACTTAAGAAGAATGTTTCTCAAAAAGGGACGAGCTTTTTTCGGGAAACTGCATAATAGGGCAGACGGACGTTCTGCCCTTACACTCCGTTTAATACGGAATTACTGATAATGCATTCGGAAAATACCCGAACGCTGCATAAATCTGACATTGGAGGACGATTGAAATGGATAATTCAAAATTCCTTGAGCAGCTTGAATGCACAGGCGTTGTTCCTGTAATCAAGCTTGATAATACTGATGACGCTGTAAACCTTGCAAAGGCTCTCTATGAGGGCGGTATCCGCTGCGCAGAGGTTACTTTCCGTGCAGCAGGCGCAGATAAGGTTATCGGCGATATGGTTAAGGCATATCCTGATATGCTCGTTGGTGCAGGTACTGTTCTTACAATCGAGCAGTGCGACGCTGCTATTGACGCAGGCGCAAAGTTCTGCGTTGCTCCCGGTCTGAACCCCAAGGTTGTAAAGCACTGCCTTGACAGAGGCGTGCCTTTTGCTCCCGGTGTTGCTAACGGTTCACAGGTTGAGCAGGCTCTTGAGCTTGGTCTGAACTTCGTTAAGTTCTTCCCTGCAGAGCAGGCAGGCGGTCTGGCTTATATCAAGTCTATCGCTGCTCCTTACTCAATGATGAAGTTTATGCCCACAGGCGGCGTAAATGAGAACAACCTCAACAACTACCTTGCATTCAACAAGATTGTTTGCTGCGGCGGTTCATGGATCGTTCCCGACAAGCTTGTAAAGGCTCAGAAGTGGGACGAAATTACCGCTCTTTGCAAGGCTGCTGTCAACAAGATGCTTGACTTCCAGCTTGTACACGTTGGTATCAACGCTAAGGACGAGGCTGAGGCTTCTTCCATCACAGGCGCTTTCTCCAAGCTCTTCGGTTGGGAACAGAAGGTTGGCAACAGCGCAATCTTCTCCGGCAGCTATGTAGAGTGCAAGAAGGCTGAGCAGATCGGTACTCACGGTCACATCGCAGTTTCTACTCCCAACGTTCGCAGAGCTGTATTCCAGCTTGAGTCACAGGGCGTTAAATTCGACAAGTCCACATTCGTTGAAAAGGACGGCAGAATTACTCTTGCTTACCTTGCTGATGAAATCGGCGGCTTCAAGGTTCACCTTGTTGAAAAGAAGTAATTGAATTTTGATAACCTCGCCGCATAAAATAGTGCGGCGGGGCATTACGAAGTTATCCGCACAGACGGAATATATTTTATTTTAAGGAGATTGATTAAAATGGCTAAAGTCATTACTATGGGCGAGATTATGCTCCGCCTTTCCACACCCAATAACGAGAAGTTCATTCAGGCTGACGAGTTTGATATCAACTACGGCGGCGGTGAGGCAAACGTTGCTGTTTCTCTCGCAAACTACGGTCACGACGCTGAGTTCGTAACCGCTGTTCCCGATAACGAGATCGGTGAGTGCGCTGTTGCAGCTCTCCGCAAGTACGGCGTTGACACTAAGCACATTGCAAAGTGCGGCGAAAGACTCGGTATCTACTTCCTCGAAAGCGGCTGCTCTATGCGTCCTTCCAAGGTTGTATACGACAGAGCTCACTCCTCTATTTCCACAGCTACTGCTGCTGACTTCGACTTCGACGCAATTTTCGAGGGCGCTGACTGGTTCCACTTCACAGGTATTACTCCAGCTGTTTCTGACGCAGCCGCTGTTCTTACCGAAGAGGCTCTCAAGGCTGCTAAGAAGCACGGTGTGAAGGTTTCTGTTGACCTTAACTTCCGTAAGAAGCTCTGGAGCAGCGAAAAGGCTCAGAAGGTTATGAAGAACCTTATGAAGTACGTTGACGTATGCATCGGTAACGAAGAGGACGCTGAACTCGTTCTCGGCTACAAGCCCGGCAACACAGACGTAACTTCCGGTGACCTTGAGCTTGCAGGCTACAAGTCCATCTTTGAGCAGATGGTTGCAGATTACAACTTTGAGTACTGCATTTCTTCTCTGCGTGTAAGCCACTCCGCTTCTGATAACGGCTGGTCTGCTTGCATTTACAGCAGAGATACCAAGGAGTTCTATCACTCCAAGGAATACTCCATTCACCCGATTGTTGACCGTGTAGGCGGCGGTGACTCTTTCGCAGGCGGCGTTATCTGCGGTCTTGTTGACGGTAAGGACTTCAAATCTGCTCTTGAGTATGGTGTTGCTGCTTCCGCTCTGAAGCACACAATCCCGGGCGACTTCAACCTTGTTTCCCGCAAGGAAGTTGAAACACTCGCAGGCGGCGACGCTTCCGGACGTGTTCAGAGATAATCGCTGATGATGAAAATATTTATTCGCGCTCATGACCTTGGCGTCAAGGGCGAGGAGAACATAGTTGCCAGACTGGACGAACTTGGAATAAGCGGTGTTCAGCTGGTAGCTTATAAATGTCTTGACGGAATTGCTTATACTCCCGGTGCGATGACAAAACCCCGTGCCGAGGAGTTTTCCTCAGTGATGAAAGCAGCAGGAAAGACTGTGCCGCTTATCGGAGCATATTTCAATCCTGTTCATCCGAACGAGGAGAAGATAAACAATGGCATTGCTGTGTTCAAGGATTATCTGAAACTGTCGCATGACCTCGGTTGTGACGTTGTAGGCTCTGAAACGGGTTCTTTCAACGGCGACAAGTGGACGTATCACCCTCAGAACCGCACGGAAGAAGCTGTGCAGAGAGTGATCTCGACATTCAGCGAGCTTGCGGATTATGCGCAGGACTGCGGTTCAAATATTGCAATGGAGGGTGCGTTCGGTCATGTCTGCTGGAATGTGCAGACTCTTGAACGTGCTGTTAAGAGCATAGCAAGACCCAACATCAAGTTCATTTTTGATTTGTACAATTATCTCGACGCAGCAAACGGAACTAATGTGAACGAGATGTACGACATACTTGCAAGGGGACTTCAGACGTTTGGCGATAAAATCGTGGTTTTCCATATAAAGGACTGCGTAATAGCGGAGGACGGTTCTCTGAAGCAAGTGGGAGTAGGCAAAGGCATTTTCGATTACTCGAAAATTATTCCTGAAATACGCAAGGTCTGCCCCGACGCAAATCTGGTGTTTGAGGGAACAACGGGCGATGATATCCCCGACGCCGTGGCTTATCTCAAACAATTTATTTAAGATAACAGGAGGTTATTCCAATGACTCTTGATATAAGATATGCAAATCACCCTGAGGACTCAAAGCACTATGACACCGAAACCCTCAGAAAGCACTATCTGATTGACAAAATCTTTGTTAAGGACGAAATCGCCCTTACATATTCGCACCAGGACAGAATGATCGCAGGCGGCGCAATGCCTGTTGATAAGGAACTGTCACTGGGCAGCACAAAGGAACTCGGAACAGAGTACTTCCTTGAGCGCCGCGAGATGGGTATTATCAATGTCGGCGGCAAGGGAACACTTGTTCTTGACGGTGTTGAGTATCCGCTGAACTTCAAGGACGGAATTTACATTGGTATGGGAACCAAGGAGATTATCTTCAAGTCTGATGATAAGGCAAATCCTGCTAAGTTCTATATCAATTCCTGCCCTGCACACAAGACTTACCCCACCGTTTACATCACAAAGGACAAGGCAGTTCATCGTCCTCTCGGAACAGACGAGAATATGAACAAGCGTGTTGTAAACCAGTATGTAAACCCTGCTGTATGCGAGAGCTGCCAGCTTGCGATGGGTATGACAGAGCTTGCTCCCGGAAACAGCTGGAACACAATGCCTTCTCATACACACGAGAGAAGAATGGAAGTATACTTCTACTTTGAGCTTGAGAATGATAACGTGGTATTCCATATGATGGGTCAGCCCCAGGAAACACGTCACATCATTCTGCACAACGAGCAGGCTGTTATTTCCCCATCGTGGTCAATTCACAGCGGCACAGCTACTAGCAACTACACCTTCATCTGGGGTATGTGCGGTGAGAACCAGACCTATGACGATATGGACAATATCGGCAACTACGACCTGAAGTAATCGGGAGTCACCCGTTTGCAAATAATTATTCAAGGAAAAGTGAGAGTACCGTTATGGCTTATTTAACTTTAAGAGGAATCAACAAGATCTACCCGAATGGATTTCACGCAGTCCATGACTTCAATCTTGAGATTGAAAAGGGCGAATTTATCGTATTCGTCGGCTCATCGGGTTGCGGCAAATCTACGACTCTGCGAATGATCGCAGGACTTGAGAACATAAGCAAGGGCGACTTTTTCATTGGCGGTAAAAGAGCAAATGAGAAGGGTCCTCGTGAGCGTGGTGTTGCGATGGTTTTCCAGAGCTACGCACTGTATCCGCACATGACGGTCTACGACAACCTTGCATTCGGTCTTACCCTTCAGGGTGTTGATGATGACGTTATTGAGGAAAAGGTAAACGCTACTGCTAAAATTCTCGGTCTTACAGATTATCTCGACAGAAAGCCCAGAGCATTGTCGGGTGGTCAAAGACAAAGAGTTGCGGTTGGACGTGCTATTATCCGTAAGGTTGATATATTCCTTATGGACGAGCCGCTTTCTAACCTCGACGCAAAGCAGAGAGTTACGATGCGTTCTGAGATTACTCAAATTCACCGTAACACAGGTGCAACTACAATTTATGTAACGCACGACCAGACTGAGGCTATGACAATGGCTGACAGAATAGTTGTTATGAAAGACGGCTATATTCAGCAGGTTGGTACGCCTTATGACCTCTATTTCAATCCTGCGAATATGTTCGTTGCAGGATTTATCGGAGAGCCTCCGATGAACTTCATTGACGCTTATGTTAAGGAAGGAAAAATCAATATCAGCGATAACGTAATTGACCTGTATGCAATTGCAGACAAGGAAGTTATCGACAAATACGAGCGCGAGGAAATTGCTTTCGGTTTCCGTCCTGAGTCTATCAAGCTCCTTGCAAAGGAAGAAGTAAGAAAAGCGTTCAGATTAAGCTGCACTGTTGAGCTTACTGAGCTGTTGGGAGATAATACCAACGTTTATGTTGATATTCACGGCATCAAGACCATTCTCAAGGTTGATCCGCATGATTCTCCTGCTGTTGACTCAAAGCTTGAGTTTGCTATTCCTTTCGAGAGCGTATATCTCTTCGACAAGGCAACTGAGAAACGCATTCCTCTGAGGAAAGATGTTTAATGTCAGACAGTTCTGTCGTCAGCGAAAAGGATCGTAAGCGGCGTGAATTTATTCTCAACGGCAACCCTATGGCTGTTGTTCTGAATATATCGCTGCCGCTTATGGCTCTTGGAGCGTTTTCTTATATCAGCAGTATAATTGATACGGTTGTGGTATCCACAACGGATAACAATGCGCTTTCGAGCGTTGTAATGATTTCGCAGATTAAGTCGCTGATTTCAGCACTTGGCGGAGGATTTGCAACGGGAAGCTCTATAATCGTTTCCCGACTTATCGGCAGGGGCGAGTATGATAAAGCAAAGAAAGCTGCTAATACTACAATCGAATTGTTTTTTCTGGCAGCAGTGGTTTTGATTTCATTGCTGCAGATTTTTGCAGTGGGCATTCTGAGGCTAGGAAGACTCGATGACGAAATGATTAGCATGGGTCTTGGGTATTTCCGCATTCAGATTGTGTCATTGGGCGTGGGTATGTTCAACTCTGTGTTTATGGGACTTGAAAAATCCCGTGGCGCAATGTCGAATATCACGCTTATAAATATAATGTCAATGGTGCTGAAGCTGGTGTTTACAATAGTTTTTGTAAACGTGCTTCATCTTGGCACTACATGGATAGCGGCAGGAACGCTTTGTTCCGACCTTGCGGTTACACTGTATGCGTTCGTAAATCTGTTCAGGCGCAGCTATCTTTTCAAATTCAATCTGTGGGATACTATGTTCACAAAGGAATTTTTCAAGCCTTTGTGTTCGTTGTCTATTCCTGTAAGTCTTGGAAAGTTTGTCTTTTCTATGGGAAAGGTAATCGTAAACGGACTTGCAAAGGATTATTACGGCGGTGACGCTCCCGGTGCGCTGGGTGTATCAAATCAGATAAGCGGCGCTGTAACGCACCTTACTTCGTACAGTGAGGACGCAGAAAGCTCGGTTATCAGTTACAACTTAAGCAACAAGTATTATTCACGAATGATAAAGGTGTTCTTCTGCACGCTTGCTGTGAACCTTACTATCACTTCTGTGGGATTTGTGATACTCACAATTTTCAAATCGCCGATATCCATGTTCTTCGCAGACGGAAACGCCGAAAAGGCGGCTCTGATTGAGAAGATTTTCGGATATGAGAGTATTGGTATTGTGGCTTTGGGCGTAAACTCCGCAGTAAACGGTCTTATTTATGGATTGGGTTATACAAAGCTGTCGATGGTGTGCAATCTGTCACGCCTTTTTGTGTTCAGAATTCCGTCAATGCTTGTGATGATAAACTTCTTCCCCGATATGGGAGCAGAGAGCCTTGGTATTGCAATGCTCGTTTCCAATGTTGGAATAGGTCTTATGTCACTGGTGATTGGAATTGTGTGTCTTATACAAATAAAACAGCACAAAACACAGGATAATGTGAAAATTTAGCGGCTAAGGCTGCGGTTTATTATCGTGCAGGCAATTTGTTGCTGTGCGGTGAGGATTTCTGATTTATGAAATCCTTTTTATGGAAGAGTGGGCGAAAACGCCCGATACTATCTGATTTTTTGAGGTATTCATTATGAAGGATCTTAACAGAACCAATTTCGACAAGAAGAGCGAAAGACCTATAAAGATTATGCAGTTCGGCGAGGGTAACTTCCTCAGAGCTTTCATTGACTGGATTCTCCAGAATATGAATGACGCAGGCGTTATCAACTCCGATGTTGTCGTTGTTCAGCCTATGCCTTTCGGCAGAGTAGCTGACCTCGAAAAGCAGGACGGTCTTTACACCGTTTGCCTTGAGGGTATCGACAAGGGTGAGAAGGTTCAGAGCCGCCGTGTTATCGACGTTCTCCGTGATTTCATCAACCCGTTTGAGCAGTACGACAAGTACCTTGACTATGCAAAGAGCGAGGATCTGGAGGTTATCATCTCCAACACAACCGAGGCAGGTATCACACTTGACAAGAACGATACCGATTTCTCCAAATGCCCCACAAGCTTTCCCGGCAAGCTGCTTGCATTCCTTGAAGCAAGATACAACCACTTCAACGGTGATGAGAGCAAGGGTCTTGCAATCGTTCCTTGCGAGCTTATCGACTACAACGGCAGAGAGCTGAAGCGTATCCTTGTAGAGCTTGCTAACATCAAGGGTATGGACGCTAAGTTCATCGACTGGATGACAAACGCTTGCCACTATACTTCTACTCTCGTTGACAGAATTGTTCCCGGATATCCCCGTGACAACGCTGCTGAAATCTGCGAGGCTATGGGCTTCCAGGATAACAACATCGTTAAGGGCGAGATTTTCCACCTCTGGGTACTCGAAAAAGAGCCGTTCGTACAGGCTAAGCTCCCTGCTGACAAGGCAGGTCTTAACGTAATCTTTGCTGACGATATCACTCCCTACAAGCAGAGAAAGGTTAAAATTCTTAACGGTACTCATACCGCTATCGTTCCTGTTTCTTATCTTTCGGGTATCGACACTGTTCGTGAGTCCGTAGAGGACGAGGACGTTGGAAGATTTGCAGCTGAACTCATCAACGATGAGATAAAGCCCACTATCGAACTTCCCAAGGACGAGATGGACGCATTCGCAAACAGCGTTGTAGAGCGTTTCAAGAATCCTTTCATTCGTCACGAGCTTATGTCTATCGCTCTGAACTCCACAACAAAGTTCAAGACAAGACTGCTCCCGACTTACAACGACTATCGCAAAAAGTTCGGCAAGTCACCGAAGCACATTCTCTTCTCGCTGGCTTCTCTTATCGTGTTCTATCGCGGTAAGCGCGGCGATGAGGATATAAAGCTTGCTGATGACGCTAAGTACCTCGATTTCTGGAAGGAAGTATGGGCAATGTCCGACTACACAGAAATCGCTAAGAAGGTTCTCAACTACACTGAGCTGTGGGAGCAGAGCCTTGATGTTGACGATAACCTCGCAGTTGTTGCAGGCTTTGTCAAGAGCATCGTAGAGGACGGCGAGAGAGCTGCTCTCAAGGCTTTCCTCGGCTGATATGATAACTAAGAAACTCTGAGGACGAAAGTCCTCAGAGCATTCTTGCTATGTAAAGGCAATTTTTGTTATTGCTTTAATCACTTTGGATTAAATGGTGAATGAAATGAAAAAAACAATTGTTATTTCTCCGCTTGACTCTGTGGCAGTGGCTCTTACTCCCCTCAAAAAGGGCGAGGAACACGAGGGCGTTACACTTGCCGAGGATATTGAAAAGGGTCACAAGTTCGCTCTTAAAGCTATCGCAAAGGGTGAAAAGGTAATCAAGTACGGCGAGGTTATCGGTAAGGCTACCACTGATATCGCAGTAGGACACCACGTTCACAGCCACAATATGGCGACTAATCTTGAGGGAACACTGGAGTATTCCTACAATCGCAAGGACATCGCTCCCGCTCCCGAATTTAAAAACCGCACTGTTCAGGTGTACGAGCGCAAGAACGGTGAAATCGGAATACGCAACGAACTGTGGGTAATCCCGACAGTAGGCTGCGTTAATGCACAGGCTAAGATGATAGTAGAGGCTTTCCGTGCAAAGCACCCCGATATTCAGGGTGTTGACGGCGTGTTCACCTTTACTCACCCCTATGGCTGTTCGCAGATCGGCGAGGACCACGAGCGTACCCGTATGATTTTACAGAGAATGGTAAAGCACCCCAATGCAGGCGGTGTGCTGGTTCTCGGTCTTGGCTGTGAAAACAACCGTATGGACGTTTTCAAGGATACTCTGGGCGAGTATGACGAGGAGCGCACTGAGTTCCTTATCGCTCAGGAGGTTGAGGACGAAATCGCAGAGGGTGTTGCCCGTCTTGAAAAACTCTATGAAAAGGCTAAGGACGACAAGCGTGTTGAAAAGGATATGAGCTGTCTGAAAGTCGGACTGAAGTGCGGCGGTTCGGACGGTCTGTCGGGTATTACCGCAAATCCCCTTGTAGGAAGATTTTCCGACTATATTGCTTCTGTCGGTGGTACAACTGTTCTTACCGAAGTTCCCGAAATGTTCGGTGCAGAGCAGCTGCTTATGGACAGAGCAAAGGACGAGGAAACTTTCGGAAAGATTGTAAAGCTTGTAAACGGTTTCAAGGAGTACTATCAGAAGCACGATCAGCCCGTTTACGAAAACCCCTCTCCCGGAAACAAGGCAGGCGGTATCACTACTCTTGAGGACAAGTCGCTCGGCTGTACTCAGAAGTCGGGTTCAAGAGAGGTTCGTGACGTACTGTTTGACGGCGATAAGCTGACTGCTCACGGTCTGAACCTGCTTAACGGTCCCGGAAACGATATGGTTGCTGTTACAAACCTTGCTTCTGCAGGCTGTCACATTGTACTGTTCACAACAGGCCGTGGCACTCCGTTCGGCGGATTTGTTCCCACAATCAAGATTTCCACCAACACCGACCTTGCAAACCGCAAGAAGAACTGGATTGATATTGACGCAGGCACAATCGCAGCAGGCGAAAGTTTTGAGAGCAAGCTTGAAGAGCTTATCGACCTTGTTGCTGCTACCGCAAGCGGCAAGCAGACAGTAAACGAGCGTTATAACTCTCGTGAAATCGCAATTTTCAAGACAGGCGTTACTCTTTAATTACGATAGGCACGCTTCCCGATAAAAGAAGCGCTGCCGTTAATTTCAGACAGGAGAAAAAGCTATGAAGAATTTTATGGATAAGGATTTCGTCCTTCAGACGGAAACCGCAAAGACTCTCTATCACGATTACGCAGAGAATATGCCGATTTTCGACTTCCACTGCCACCTTCCTATTCAGGAGATCTACGAGGATAAGAAGTTCAAGAGCATTACAGAAGTTTGGCTCGGCGGCGACCACTACAAGTGGCGTCTTATGCGTGAGATGGGCGTAGATGAGAGCTATATGACTGGCGACAAGGACGACTTCGACAAGTTTATGAAGTATGCTGAGGCTATGCCTTACGCAATCGGCAACCCCATTTTCCACTGGACTCACCTTGAGCTTCAGCGTTACTTTGGTATCAACGATATCCTTTCGCCCAAGACAGCAAAGGAAATCTACGACAAGTGCAATGAGAAGCTTCAGACTCTCACCGCTCGTAAGCTTATCACTATGAGCAACGTTAAGAAGATTTTTACAACTGACGATCCTATCGACGATCTGCACTTCCACAAGCTGCTTAAGGAAGACAAGAGCTTTGACGTTGAGGTTGCTCCTGCTTTCCGTCCCGACAAGGCAATCAACATCGAGCTTCCTACTTATGTTCCGTACATTGCAAAGCTTGCTGACGCCGCTGACGTAAGAATTGACGGTATCGACAGCCTTTGTGAGGCTCTCACAAAGAGAATTGAGTTCTTCGACAGCGTGGGCTGCGTATGCTCTGACCACGCTCTTGACGTTGTTATGTTCGCTCCTGCAACCAAGGAGCAGGTTGACAAGATTGTCAAGAAGGCTCTTGCCGGTGATGACCTTACTCAGAACGAAATTGAGCAGTACAAGGGTTATGTTCTCGTACATCTCGGCAGACAGTATGCTCGTCTGCACTGGGTACAGCAGTACCACATCGGCGCACTGCGCAACAACTCCGCTCGTTATATGAGAGAACTCGGACCTGATACAGGCTTTGACGCTATCGAGGACCAGACGTTCGCAAAGAAGCTTTCTATGCTTATGGACACTCTCGACAGCACAAACGAGCTTCCTAAGACTATTCTTTACAACCTCAATCCCCGCGATAACGAGGTTCTTGCTACAATCAAGAACTGCTTCCAGCAGTCGGGATTTGTTGCTAAAATTCAGTTTGGTTCTGCTTGGTGGTTCCTTGATCAGAAGGACGGTATGCAGAAGCACCTTACAGCACTCTCTCAGCTGGGTCTTGTAAGCAAGTTTGTTGGTATGCTTACCGACAGCCGCAGCTTCTTGTCCTACACTCGTCACGAGTACTTCAGAAGAATTGTATGCAATATGTTCGGCAACCTCATCGAAGAGGGCGAGTATCCGAACGATATCGAAACAGTTGGCGCAATTGTTAAGGATATTTGCTACAACAACGCTGTTGCTTACTTCACAAAGTAATAGATTAGCTGAAATAAAACTGCTCCCCGAACCTCGGTTCGGGGAGTTTTATACTGTCGAAAAGTCACATCTGCTTTTCAACAGTATGTAATGAACTTTTCAATAAACTGACATCGGATAGTCTACTGCTGATTGAATTTACACTGATAACTGTTTAAACTAAGGAAAAGATTTCCTGAATTTAAATGTTTATTAGTATCAAGCGAGTTTGTAAACAGCGTCAGCTAAGGCGTTTCCCAGTAGTTCGCCTGCGTATACAGCTTCTTCAAGCGAATTGCCGTGACTGCCGACTTCAATAAGTAATGCTCCTGTTGAAAGGCTCTGATTGTAATGGCGATAGTCGAACAAAATCGGTCGGGTGAATGTGGGGTAGGCTTCTTCGGCACAGTTCTGGATAAGACACGCCAGTTTGAAGTTTTCTATATAATCGGGCATTTCGATATACTCATTCTCACAGCCGGAAATAATCATTATCTGTGCGGCAGATTTACCGTTGATTTCGGCTATGGGCGCCGGGAGCGTTCCATCGCCGTTGCCTATGCCATCACGGTGTATGTCAATTACAAGTCGGATAGAGGGATACTGTGACAGAACACGCTTTATCGTTTCGGCAGAGCGGTCATACGCGCCTGTGTAGGGGGTGTCGTGGACGGTGCAGTCGTGTACTGCAGAAACTCCACGAGCCGCCAGAGCCTCGCATACAGCGTCCCCTACGGCTACTATGCTGCGTTTAGCGTCATTGGAACGCAAGGGATATTCAGAGTCATACCAGTCGGCTTGCGGCAAAAAACTTTCAGTTGTGTGGGTGTGATAGATAAGCACAGTGGGGGACGATATATCAATATCAATATCAGGCAAAACAGCGGAGGTTTTTTCAAGAGTTGAGTTTAAAACCTGCGTACAGTTTCTTACTTGCGCTGTGCTTTTGAGATTTATGTAAGAAGCGGAAGTATACCGTCCGAAGTTATAGCGTACTATACTGCCGCTGTGCGTTGTATATTGCGAAAAATCAGTGGTATCTGCGAAGTTCCGGCGATTGAGCGTAATTATTTCACCGCGTTTACTGATTGGTACAATGGGGTTGTTGACGGCGATGTTTTCGCTTTGCGTATGGTTTTCGGGGGAAGTGTGCGTTTCGGGAACAGAAATGCTGCTGTATATGGAGTAAACGGTGTTGTCGGAATGTTGGATACTGTTGTCTGAGGAGCTTGAAAAGTCGGATTGTGAAGTATTGTCGTACTCTGAAAAAGCATTTCCCCGATAATCCGCTCCTGCTGATACCAGTGCAGCCGCTGAAATGAAATCGCCTGCTGCCGTGTCAGAGCCTGCAAGAAACGGAAAAGCTATTGCAAGACAGCATATTATAATTGATTTTAGTTTTCCCATGGTTTTCACTCCTTTTAGAAAATATATGCGCAAGGAGAAGGGAATATGATAAGTTTTTTTACAAAAGATGCGAGTAAAGAAAAAACCTCACTCTGTGGCAGCGTGAGGTTATGATTTTGCGATATTGTTGCATTAAATGCTTTCTTTTCTGAGCTCTGACAGCTAAAAAGCAATTGCATCAACTCAAAAAAGGGCGATTTTGAGGAAAAGAGAACGGCTGCCCTTTCGGACAGCCGCCTTTCCTATTAAAATTTACAGGGAATAAAAGGAAAGCAAAATTAGTACATACCGCCCATACCGCCTGCAGGAGCAGCAGGCATAGCGGGCTCAGGCTCAGGCTTGTCGGCTACAAGGCTCTCTGTGGTGAGAACCATTTCTGCAACGGAGGAAGCGTTCTGCAATGCAGAACGTGTTACCTTTGCAGGATCGACAATGCCGTTCTTAATCATATCGCCGTAAGTTTCAGTATAAGCGTCATAGCCGTAGCCAACGCCCTTCTTCTTCAGAATTGTATCAACAATTACAGAACCCTCGACGCCTGCGTTAAGTGCAATCTGACGGATAGGTTCTTCAAGTGCTCTGAGTACTATGGAAGCACCTGTTTTTTCATCGCCGTCAAGGTTATCAATAACCTTTGAAACAGCAGGAATGCAGTTTACAAGAGCAACACCGCCGCCTGCTACAATGCCTTCTTCAACAGCAGCCTTTGTAGCAGCGAGAGCGTCCTCTATACGCAGCTTCTTTTCCTTCATCTCAACTTCGGTAGCAGCGCCAACCTTGATAACGCCTACACCGCCGGAAAGCTTTGCAAGACGCTCCTGCAGCTTCTCCTTGTCAAACTCGGAAGTGGTGTTCTCAATAGCGTTTCTGATTTCAGCCACGCGTGCGTTGATTTCAGAAGCGTTTCCTGCACCATCAACGATGATTGTATTTTCCTTTGTAATCTTGACCTGCTTTGCAGTACCAAGCTGGTTAATCTGTGTATCCTTGATATCAAGACCAAGCTCGTCAGTGATAACTTCGCCGTCTGTGAGAATCGCAATATCCTTGAGCATTTCCTTGCGTCTGTCGCCAAATCCCGGAGCCTTTACAGCTACGCAGGTAAATACGCCTCTGAGTTTGTTAAGAATGAGGTTAGTAAGAGCGTCGCCGTCTACGTCCTCGGCAATGATAACAAGTTTCTTACCGCTCTGTACAATCTGTTCGAGAAGCGGCAGTATATCCTGAATAGAAGAAATCTTCTTGTCTGTGATAAGAATATAAGGATTGTCGAGAACAGCTTCCATCTTATCGGTATCTGTTACCATATAAGGTGAAATATAACCTCTGTCAAACTGCATTCCCTCAACAACCTCGGAATATGTTTCAGCAGTCTTGCTCTCTTCAAGTGTGATTACGCCGTCTGCTGTGACCTTCTCCATTGCTTCTGCGATAAGCTGACCGATTGTTTCATCTCCTGCGGATACAGTAGCTACACGAGCGATATCGTCAGAACCTGCAACGTCCTTTGAATTTTTCTTGATTTCTGCAACGGCAGCGTCAACAGCCTTCTTCATGCCCTTCTTGACAACCATCGGGTTTGCGCCTGCAGCAATATTCTTCATACCCTCACGAACGAGAGCCTGAGCAAGCAGAGTAGCGGTTGTTGTACCATCGCCTGCTGCGTCATTGGTCTTGGTTGCAACTTCCTTTACAAGTGCAGCACCCATATTCTCAAACGGATCTTCAAGCTCAATTTCCTTTGCAATGGTAACACCATCGTTTGTGATGAGCGGTGCGCCGTACTTCTTGGAAAGAACTACGTTTCTGCCCTTAGGTCCCAATGTTATCTTAACGGTGTCTGCAAGTGTGTCTATACCCTTCTGAAGAGCCTTTCTGGCTTCTTCGCCGTAAATAATATCTTTAGCCATTGTGATTTCTCCTTCTGATGTTTATTGTATTTACAGTTTCAGCTTTGCGCTGACTATACTTTGATGTGCCGTTCGGATTATCCTGCGGCAATGATCGATATGTTTCGCTGATTTAATGGATTACTTCTTTTTTCCGCGCTTTGCAACAGTTTTGCTGGTTGTCCCCTTGGGTCTGCCCGGTTTTTTGGGAGCATCTTTTTCTGCCTCAGCCTTTGCCTGTGCAGAAGCTTTAGCTGCTCTGGTTATCTTGTTCTCAGCTATTCTCGAACTCCTCGCACTTTCGTCTGCACCTTCAACAACAGCAAGAATATCCTCCTGTCTTACGATAGAATACTCTTCTCCGTCAACCTTTACCTCAGTGCCTGCATACTTGCTGATAAGAACCTTTTCGCCAACGCTTACAAACATCTCTACTTCCTTGCCGTCAACCACTCCGCCGGGGCCTACCGCTACGATTTCAGCAATGGAGGGCTTCTCCTGTGCTGCAGCGGTGAGAATAATTCCGCTCTTGGTGGTTTCTTCAGCTTCGACCTGCTTAATTACAACTCTGTCTGCTAAAGGTCTGATTGTCATATATATTTCCTCCTGACTATCCCTTAAATGGGGTTTGTGTTTACGGACTTTAGCACTCATATTTACTGAGTGCTAATTATATTTTACCCTATATTTGAAAAAAATCAAGGGGTAAACCCAATTTTTCACAAACTTTTGTATGGTAGCACAAAAAAACATGTTTTATCGATATTAGATTTGGTTAATTTACACAGTCTTATATATTATATTATTGCATAAATTTTGCAAGTATGCTATAATAATCAAAAATAAATCGATAGGAGCAGACTGTAGACAAAGCCTTTTTTCAAATATCTTTAATTGTAAATTTATAACTTTTTGCCGCCCCCTGTTGCAACACTTAGAAACTGCGGCGGATTTTGGCGGTTAGCCCAACCCCTCCCCGAAGGGGGAGGGTGGTAAGTAGCGGCTGCTGTGACGTCCTTGTCACACCCTTGCGACCCCTCCGGTGGCGTTGCCCGGACCCCTTTTTTGATAAATTAACACAAAAATGAGGTTTGTCTACAAACTGAATAGGAGTTCTTTTTATGAGCGGTACAGGTAAAATTTCTATTATGTCAACTCCGATAAGCTTTGATAAATCGGATTTTTTAAGTTTGCTGTCGTTGTCTGTCGGCAATGCAATTGCAATGCAGAACCGAATGGGCGAGCGTGTCATCGGTGATAGCGGTTGGAACGTGGATTTGAGAAACGGCGAAATAACTTTCGGAAACAAGTCTTTTAAATGCGGCATTCTTGGAACAGAAAGCCACACAAGCGGCACTTGGCTGTGGGGTTGGGCGCATACGGAAAGCGGATTGCCTGAAAATGCAGCTGCACCTTCACGCCGTGCAAAGCGCAATCTTTCTGGGTGCGAGGAATTTACCACAGCGAAATTTTCCCTTGACGAGCTGCACACAGGCCACAACCTTTCAATGGCGGCTGTCGGAGCGGCTGAAAAGAATGTGTGCTATTATCGCTGTCCGTACAACGAGGGTGCATTGTTTGTACAGATAGAAGAACTGCCGTTGGAGGTTTTTGAACCGCTTACCACTGAAGCAATAATAAGGCAGCATATGGAGATTATCAGTGCGTTTTACTGCGATCACAGGCTGTTGGCGGCAGGAATGCTGCATCAGAACGGCTTTAAGGTGTCGGAAGATATGTCGGCGGACGGAATGTTCTCTGAAATCACAGGAGAACGTGACGGCAGAGTGCTGCGGTTCGAGTCTGAGAATGTCGGAGGATTGTTCCGCACGGTGTCAATAAGCTGACACAAACGTGCTGTTTCAGAATATGACCCGGCGGACTTTTTGATTTTTTAGATAAGACTCATTTGTGAATAAATTTCACGAGGATTTCACATATTTCACATTCAAAGTCCACAACATTCGGTTAAAATAATAATCACAACGAGGGACAACGGATTATAAATCCGAGGTTTATCGTTCTTGAAATTGCCAACCATCCTTTTCATATAATTACCAACCAAACCAGCGTCAATGCCCTGTGGATTTTCCGCAGGGCATTGATGTTTTAAGGTAACTTTACATAGGTATCTGTGTATCGGCAAGTATTTTGTCAATAATCTGTTCGGTATTGTCAAATTCGGTCTGACCTGCCGCAAGTATAATGCGGTGCGAAAGAACCGGTTTTGCCATTGCCTTTACATCGTCGGGCGTTGCAAAAGCACGGTTATTGATAAGCGCCATTGCCTGTGTAGCTTTATACAGCGCAATAGAGGCTCTGGGGGACGCACCGAGTCTTATATCACGTCTTGCTCTTGTTGCACCTGTTATCATCAGAATATAAGCTTTGACCTGCTCTGATACCGACACATTGCTTGCGGCATTTCGCAGAGCGATAACTTCTTCAATCGACATTACTGGCGACACCGAAACTCGCTGCGGCATTTTATCAAGCATTGCAAGCTCTGACGTGCGGTCGGGATAACCTATTGATATCCGTATAATGAAACGGTCGAGCTGTGCTTCGGGCAGATGATATGTGCCATAGGTTTCGATAGGGTTCTGGGTTGCAAGCGTCATAAAAGGTGAGGGGAGTTTATGAGTTGCACCGTCAACGGAAATCTGGAGTTCTTCCATTGCTTCAAGCAATGACGACTGGACTTTCGGAGAAGTACGGTTGATTTCATCGGCAAGCAGGAAGTTGCACATAGCCGCACCCTGTCGGTATTCGCTTTCGCCTGTTCTGGGGTCAATTACGGTGTATCCGACAACATCGGACGGCATGAGGTCGGGTGTGAACTGAATACGTCCGAATGTTCCCGAAACTGATTTTGCAAGTGTTTCCGCAAGCAGCGTTTTTCCCACGCCGGGAACATCTTCGATAAGGACGTGACCGCCTGCAAGCATTGCAGCGATTACCTTGATTATTACATCGTGTTTTCCTAGTATTACGTTTTCAATATTCTGAACAAGCTGTTCTATTCTGGGATTCATACAATTCTCCTAAAAAAATCGGTGCGGCTATCAAATAACCGCACCGATACGTTCTGTGGTTTATTAAAACTAAAATCAGATGATTGAAACTTCGGTTTCAGTATCAAACAGATGAATTTTGTTCGGGTCAAAAGCAAGCTTTATAGTATCTTCCGGACGAGCGGTGCATCTTGGAGATACACGAGCTGTGAGCGAAGTGCCTTCGCAGGTGAGATACAGGAATGTTTCAGCACCGAGCATTTCGGTAACTTCAACAGTAGCGTCAATCTTACCTGTTTTAGCGGACGATACAAAGATTTCCTCATCATGGATATTCTCAGGACGGATACCCAGAGTTACAGGCTTGTTGATGTAATCCTTAAGTGTTTCGCTTTCTGCCTTCGCAGCAGGAATTTCAACATAATACTTAACGCTGTTTCCAAACTCAACTGTGTACTTGCCATCGTTGTAAAGGAGCTTTGCGTCAATGAAGTTCATCATAGGTGAGCCGATAAAGCCCGCAACAAACTTGTTTACAGGGCTGTCATACAGGTTGATAGGACTGTCAATCTGCTGAACAAAACCATCTTTCATAACAACAATTCTGTCACCCATTGTCATAGCCTCTGTCTGGTCGTGGGTTACATAAATAAATGTTGTACCAAGCTTCTTGTGCAGCTTTGCAATCTCAGTTCTCATCTGCGCACGCAGTTTAGCGTCAAGGTTAGACAACGGCTCGTCAAGCAGGAACACCTTAGGATCACGCACGATAGCACGACCGAGTGCTACACGCTGACGCTGACCGCCTGACAATGCACGGGGCTTTCTTTCAAGCAGGTGCGATATGTCAAGGATTTTTGCAGCTTCAAGAACCAATCTCTTGATTTCATCTTTCGGAACCTTACGCAGTTTAAGCGCAAATGCCATGTTATCGAAAACAGTCATATGCGGATACAGAGCGTAGGTCTGGAATACCATTGCGATATCACGATCTTTAGGGGGAACATCGTTTACAAGCTTGTCACCGATAAACAACTCGCCCTCGGTTATTTCCTCAAGTCCTGCAATCATACGAAGAGTCGTAGATTTGCCGCATCCCGAAGGTCCAACGAGTACGATAAACTCTTTGTCCTTGATTTGCATATTAAAGTCAGTAACAGCAGTTACTCCGCCGGGATAACGTTTATAAATACCTCTTGCTGATAAACTTGCCATTGTTATTACCTCCTGAAATATATCTTGATGTCGGATTATTGCGGGCGACTGCCGATGAGAACTGAAAAGCGAGAAGATGTTCCCTGATGTGCAGGTTTTTCTAAGCAATCAAACTCCGAGCGTAGTCGTCTTCAATATCGCTCTTCCTATATGATACCAAAACCGGCGAAAAAATAAAAGAGCCTAAATAAACAATTATTTTTTGCCTGCTTTATATATTTTCACTAACAAGAACAAAAAAATATACAAATTATGCTCTCTGCTCTGGCAATTTGCACAAAAAATCATCTAAAAACAAGCTTTGTTCAATGACAGAGCCGAATTTTTGGAGATTTCTACAAAGCAAAACAAATGATTTTGGGCAATTTGGCACAATGTATTGTATCGCCCTTTTTTGGAGAAACCGATTACATACGCTTGGTTGTGAGAAACGTGAAAATGACCTGTCTTTTTTTGCATAATCATATATTTCAGGTGCATATCCTGTTGCGCACGCCGAATACATATATAGCAGCAACGACATCGATAATATCGCTGTGTTTACGGTTTGCTGAAATCTGTATTTACTATTGCGGAGGAATGATTTTCTTATGAATATTGTGAAATCAGACAAAAAAAGAAGTCGCGGAAAAACTGCTGTTATCGGTTGTGTTTTATTATGCTTTGCGGTGGCGTGGTTCTTTCTGAAATTTGCGGGAAAAACTGCACAGGAGTTTGACGGCTCTACGAATGCCGCACGGATTGCGTTTATCGAAAGCTTCGGGTGGGAAACGTCGGCGGTTCCGCAAAGCGTTGAGGAGGTGCGCATTCCTGCGAGGTTTGATGAGGTTTATGAGCAGTACAATGCACTTCAGAAGGAACAGGGTTTCAATCTGAAACGCTATTCGGCAGCCTATGCTTACAAGTATACATACGTCATTACCAACTATGAAGGCGCAAATCCTGTGGTTCCTATAAATGCAAATCTTCTGGTGATTGACGGAAAGATAATCGGCGCAGATATATCTTCCGCACAGGCTGATGGCTTTGTGGCGGTTCTGGTGAAAAAATAACGCAGCCGCTCCGAGATGGTATCGCTGCTGCACAACGGGTTGAATGTCAGGAAATCGCTTGACAGCGTGGCTTTTTTGTAGTAAAATAAAGTTGTTGGTTTTTACAGATGATTTTAGGATTGATAAGTCCGTTATTCCCATAATTGATTGAGGTTCAATACTATGAAAAAGTTTTTTGCGCTTTGTCTTGCGGTGCTGACGCTGACAGGCTGCGAGAGCGGCAATGTGCCGAGCTATTCGCAGATGGGCAGTTTTCCCGACCTTGGTGAAAGCAGCAGCGTAAGCATAATTCAGAGTTCGTCAAATCGCACAAGCAGCACAACGTCCGACCCGGAACCTGAATTTGTTTCTGATAAAGATTTGCGCCATATTGCGATACCGCTTTCCAATGATTATGAAAACTCCCGCACTCTTATTATTGACGGTGAAAAACTTACCGTTATAATAAAGAACGGAGCTTGGGAAACGTCAAGCGTGCGTATAGGCTCAATTGTGTTTTCAGCGCAAGCAAGCGGCAGTACAACCACTTACACTCTTGACGGCACACGTTTGCGCAAAGGTTATGTAAATCTGGAACTGTGGGGCGATGAAATCGTGTCGTACAGATTAAAGCACGATGAAAACGGCTATTCGTTCCCCGATGTTATGAAAATATGCAATGATAATGAAAAGGCGGCAGAATCTGCAAAAGAGCTTTCCTACGAACAGACTCTGAAATATATAACAAAGGACGGTACAGCCGATAACGCTGAAGCAGTGCTGAAGAAAATTGAGCGCCTTTCCGATAAAATATGCCGCGGTATTCGCACGGATTATGAAAAACTCAGAGCTATTTCTCAATGGGTTTCGGAAAATATTTATTATGATTATGCAGCGTACAAAAACGGGATACCCGACGAGTGCCTGACGCTTGAATATATGCTGGAATACGGCACATCGGTGTGCGGCGGCTATGCGGCTATGACGTCTGCGCTGTGCGAGGCGCAGGGAATAAAGTGTCTGCATATAAACGGCTATGCCATAAACCAAGGCAATTGTTACGCCGAACTTAACAACGGCGTTCATCACGAATGGAATTATGCCGTTATCGGTGATAAAGGCGTGTGGGTGGATTCGGGTTGGAATTCACGTTCGTATTTTTACGAGATTGGTTCGTATTCTCAAGGGGAAATTGTTTATACTTACTTTGATATCGGCAGTGAAGCGTTTGCGCTTGACCACAAAGTAAGTTATGCGCAGCTGCGGAATTATTTTCCCGATAATTAAGGCTGATTGTGTGATAGTGAGGGATTATATGATTAACGCAGATTTGCATACGCATACTTCTTTTTCGGGTGACAGCACAGAACCGATGGAAAACAGTGCAGCGGCGGCGGTAAGGCTGGGACTGAAAACGCTGTGCATTACAGAACACTGTGATTTCGATTATCCGGAGGAGGGTTTTGTTCCCGATACTGCCTCGTACAGGCAGGAATTTCTTCGCATAAAAGAAAAGTTTTACGATACGCTTGAGCTGCTGTTCGGAATAGAACTTGGGGTTATGGATTATCTGGCGGCAGATTTGCAAAAGTATGTGAGCGAGTGGGATTTTGATTTTGTTATTGGATCTTCGCACCTTGTGAACGGACAAGACCCGTATTATCCCGAATATTTCGGAACACTCGGAACGAAAAATGGCATTCTGCGATATTTTGAGAGCATACTTGCAAATATTAAAGCGTTTGATAATTTCGATATATACGGGCATTTGGATTATGCGGTGCGGTATTGCAAGGAAAAATGCTATGAGCCGTTGGATTATCGTGAACTGCTTGATGAAATCCTGCGTCTGCTCATTGAAAAGGGCAAGGGCATAGAACTTAACACAGCAGGACTGCGCAGCGGATTATCTCACCCCAATCCTCACCCGTTTATTCTCAGACGTTATAAGGAGCTTGGCGGTGAAATCATTACCGTAGGCTCGGACGCACACAAAGCGCAGGATATTGCCGCAGATTTTGACGCTGCTCAGCAAATTCTGAAAGATAACGGTTTTTCGCACTATGCTGTGTTCCGAAAGAGAAATCTCGATTTCATTGCGCTGTGATATACTTTTGATACTTTTTTAAAGTAAAAAAAATCACAAGGAATTTGTGCATAATAGCCAAAATCATTGCCAAACTCTTGCAATTTTTTCAGATATATGCTAATATATTCTTGTAAGATAAAATTCTTGCTGCGGCGACCGGACAGGTTTTGCCGACATAACGCCGCAATATCTAAAACCGTAGGGGGCTTGATTTTATGAAGGTTATTATCACGGCTAAAAAACTTAATATCTCCCAGTCATTCACTGAATATGCCGAGCAGAAGCTTAATGCAAAACTCGACAGATTTTTCCCTGATGAGGCAGAAGCAAAGATTACTCTCGGTGAGCGTCGGGATATGATCATTCTTGAGCTTACTGTCAAATATAACGGCATTATCTATCGTGCCGAGCAGACTGCAAAGGACAAGAACGATGCTCTTGATGTGACGATCGACCGCATTATCCGCCAGATAAGAAAGCAAAAGACAAAGGTTGAAAAGTCCCTGCGTGCAGGTGCGTTTGCAGGACTGGAGCCGGAGCCTGAAGAGCCTGCATATGAGGTTATCCGTTATAAGGAATTCAAGGCTCGCCCTATGACTGTGGAAGAAGCTATTCTTCAGATGAATTTGCTTGACCATAAGTTCTTTGTTTTCAGAAATGCTGACAGCGGTGCTATTAACGTTGTGTACAAGCGCGACGAGGGTAATTACGCTGTGCTTGTGCCTCAGGACTGAGCGGCGGCTGAAATGTCGATTTGATTTTTGATTAAGGTTCTCCCCTGTTCCTTTAGGAGCGGGGGAGATTTTCAAGTAATGAGCGCGAACACGTTCTTACGGAGGTGGGTACAGTGACGGAAAAAAGTGTGATTGCAAGGGTTCTCCTTGTTTCAAGAAAGGCATATTATGAATTGAAAAGCGGACATGACATCGGGAATACCGTTGCGTTTTTGGACGCCGCTTCTGCTATTTTGTCGCACGCTTTTGATGAAAAAAAGCCTGCTGCAAAGTATTTCCGCACGTTCAAGCGTGAACTAAAAGCGAAGAACAAGCCGCTCTACGCTGAAGTAAGGCTTTTTTTCAAGCGTGTTTATGCTGCACCAGACTTTGATGAGCGGCTTGCTAAAAAGCATATTCCTGCGATTATTTTTGCAAACGACCTTATTTGTTCAAAGTTGGTGTCGGGGCAGGAGGATAAGGCAAAATCAATGTGCAGCGCTATGGCGAGTTATCCGGGATTTATTTTCGGAGAATATGCGGCTTTGTCAGACAAGCAGTTTTACGATATGGTTTTTGGTTATTACAAGAGATTTTATGACGATGAATTTATGGATAGTATGAAATATCTTTTTGAATAACAGCTGAATAATAATCAAACCGCCGTGCGAAAACACGGCGGTTTTGTGCTGTATACAAATTTCTTACGGAGGCAGCATCACGATTTTATCGTCACGGATTGTCGCTTTGCAGTTCTCGCAAACAGTCGTAACTGAGTATGTGTAAGCGTCAATGCGTATCGTAGTTCCGGGATAGAAGCGTTTTTTGCAGAAAACAGAAAAGTTCTGCTTGTGCGCCGAGTCCTCGTCAATCTCTTCAATTCGATCGCGCGCTTTTTTGATTTCCGCCTGAGTGAGTATCTTCGTGCGCAGCGATTCGGCTTTCATACGTTCGTGCCGTGCAGAGAGCTTTACACCCTGCTTCTGTCGCTCGGTAAGCTGGTCAATCACCTTTGAAAGCTGCTCTACCGCTTCTTCCAGTTTAGCGACTCTGGCAGTGGTTTTTTCACGTTCGGCGGTAAGCACAGCGTTGTTGCCGATGGTTATTTCGGTTTTGACGTAGCTGTTGGAGCCTATTACCGATGCGCTTATATCTTCAAGCGCAGTGTATCTGCCGCCTGAAATTATGCCTTTTCCGTTTGCAATTATTCGTCCTCTGGCGAATACCTCACAGCCGACAAAGGAGTTCGCTTCAACGTCGCCGTTTGCTTCTATTCTGCTGGTTTCGCAGAAATCAGCTTTAAAATTGCCGTTGCATGTTACCCGTGACATAAGGCAGCCAAGACGTATGCTCACGCTGCCGCCTGCTTTGATTTCAGCGGTGGTAGCTGCTCCGCGGATAGTGACATTCTTTTTGGAATAAACTCTGAATCCCTCAAATACGCTGCCGCTTATTACAACATTTCCGATAAAGTCGATATTGCCCGTTGACAATCCGACATCTCCCGAAATCATCAATTCTTCTTCCACAATAAAGCAGCCGCCTTTGAACACAAGGTTGCCGTCTGTAGAAGCCAGAATATGGTGACCGCCTGCGGATAGCTCAGTGCCGCTGCCGAGTGTTATTGCGGCAGGCGTTCCCGGCTTCGGGGGAATGATATTTCCCAGTACGTCTGTTCCCGGTTCGCCGTCAGTGGGGTCGTATATTCTTGCGATTTTCGTTCCACGGGTAATGTTTGTGACTATGCCAAGGTTTTTATAATCAACATCGCCGTGTTCGTTTTCGGTAGGACGTGCGACTTTATTAGGATTGAATTTGTATTCAATATAGCCGTTTTCGCCGTCTACAGGCTGTTTCCATGAAGCTATTCTGAAGCGGCACTCGCTGCCAAGCGTCTTTACGGCTTTGGTAATGCGTGACATATCTTCCAGTCCGAATGCGATATCGCTTTCGGATATTGTTTTTTCGATCTGTTCGGGAGTAATGAATTTGCCGCCGTATTTCGGACCATGGATTATGAGGTAGGCAGCTTTGCAGTCTGCGTCTATTGTTATTTCTGCGAATGCGTCCATAGGGGAAACGTTTTTCATCTGTTCTGACATAAGCACCCCTCCTTAACGGCAGCCTTTCCTATACGCCTGTAAATCTGATTAGTTCATAAACTATTCTCTGATTTTATTCTAACACACAAAGCAAAAAAAATCAAGGGTTTTATTGCTTTTTGATGAATGTTTTTAATAATCGCTCGAATATTTGGAGATATTCAACAAAAACAGGCTGCGCTTTTGGTGACAGAGAATGGTTTTCAACATAATAGTATATTCCTGTTGAAAGAAATTGTGATTGAAAAGCTGTTCTGTTGTTTTATTATCTCATTTTTCGTCAGAGATGAACACAAAGCGGTGTTTCAGACTATTGAATTCAAAAAAAAGTTGTTTTGCGCAGCGGAATAACGACATAATATTCAACGCATTTGTGATAGAATGTTTTCGTGAGGAGGTTTCGCCCACTGCGCTCTGCCGTATGACAATATGGTCTGCGGTTCGGCTTGTCGGGAAGCTGTGGGGTAAGGACGGTGAAACGTTCCGCACAACCAGAAGGAGGTTTGAAATGATTAAGATATATAATGATGGAAAACGCATTACTGCAGCATTGTCGGGGGATCTGGACCATCACGGTGCAAAGGCGGTGCGTGAGGAACTGGACAGAATTATCGAGCATTCTCAGCCTGAACTGCTTATACTGGATTTTGAAAACGTGGGGTTTATGGATAGTTCGGGGGTGGGGTTGATTATTGGAAGAATGAAATCACTCAGAGCGGCAGGAGGTGAGCTGCTGGTTAAAAACGCAAGTAAACAGATAACTGAAATTCTGGAATTGTCGGGACTGTCGGCAATTCTTGTCAAGAGCAAAGCGTTTATCAGGACGGCGAGATACTAAGGAGCAAAGAGAGAATGAACAGAACACTTATTAACGAATGTAAGGTGCGTTTTCCCGCACTTTCGAGAAACGAGGGGATTTCACGTTCGGCGGCTGCGGCTTTTGCGCTTCAGTGCGACCCGACTGTGGAAGAAATCGCAGCGGTAAAGACTGCGGTTTCCGAGGCGGTGACGAACGCTGTTGTACACGGTTACCGCAATGTAAACGGCTGTGTTGAAATGACGCTGAAGCTGTTTTCGGATAACACGCTGTACATACAAATCCGTGATAAAGGACAGGGCATTGCCGATGTGGAGCAGGCTATGCAGCCGACTTTTACTACTGCGCCCGACAGCGAAGAGCGATCGGGACTGGGTTTTACGGTAATGCAAAGCTTTATGGATAAAGTTCGTGTGAAATCTGCCGAGGGCAGAGGAACCTGTGTTGTAATGGAGAAGAAAATTGTCGGAAAAGCAACAGAAATCTGATATTGCCGCTTTATCACGAGATGAGTTTATCAAGCGGAATATTCCGCTTGTGCATTCGCTTGCAAATCGTTTTCGGGGACGTGGGATTGATTACGAGGATTTGTTTTCGGCAGGGAGCGTTGGTCTTGTCAAAGCGTATGACAACTTTGAAGCGGAACGCGGACTGTGTTTTTCAACGTATGCGGTGCCTGTTATCCTTGGGGAGATAAGACGGCTGTTCCGTGACGGGGGAGCAGTCAAGATGAGCCGCTCTCTGAAAGAGCTTTCACTGAAAGCCGCAAAAGCACGGGAAGAATTGTTAAAAACAAACGGTGCAGAGCCTACTGTAAGTCAGCTTGCGGAATACTTAGGCATATCGTCTGAGGACGCAGCGGAAGCTGTTGCGGCGTCCGTGCCGCCTGTTTCTCTTACGGCGGAGGAGGACGGTGGAGAATGCGATGTTCCTGTTGACGGCGGCGAAAACGTGCTGCTGGACAGGCTGGCTTTGCGGCAATGTCTGAGCGCACTTCCTGACAACGAGCGTACGCTACTGATTTTGCGGTATTACAGAGGGAAAACGCAGATCGAAACTGCAAGGATTATGGGTCTTACGCAAGTGCGGGTGTCGAGAATGGAAAGAAAGATACTTGAACGGCTGCGTACACTTCTTATATAGTATAGCATTAGCACTGAAATAATAAAATGGCCCAGCTTTTGCTGTGCCATCAGGTGTTATTCATTACTATTCTCCATGCCAAGCGCCATTTTTATTTGCGCTTCGCTCATGCCCATTGTCGATTTTGCTTGACTGGGGTTTATCCTTTGAGTTTGTCATAACACATAAGTCCAGAAAACTGCGCTTATCGTCAATACTGAGTGCAATCTCCTTGTCGACAAGCTCAACGCTTATAATCTTCTCGTCCTTGAAATCAATGACTATCCTCTTCTGATTTTATTATACTACTGTTTGCGCTGTTTGTCAAGCGGAATGTGGGGTTGTCCGGCAGCTGCCGCAGCCGGTTTTTGCTGCGTTTAAGAATTACGGGATTGTAATTGACATTTTTTGCGGTGGCAATTAAGATGTGCTTTCTGAACCGGTATTTCAAAATACTCTTGATTTTTTGAGGAATATGGAGTATAATGTTACTGCACAAATGATGGTTATTGTCAAATCGAGAGGTATTGATATATGAAAGACTGCGTATATGAACAGGAAAGACCCCAGCCGCAGAAAACAGAGCGTTATCCCAAAACTGACAACCTTAATGTTTGTCTGCTTAACGACAGTTTTCCGCCTGTGATAGACGGCGTTGCGAACGCTGTTACAAACTATGCCGAAGTGATTTCCGAGGGACTTGGCAGTGCGACGGTGGTGACCCCCGAATACCCCGACGCACAGGATAATTTCGGGTTTGACGTGGTGCGCTACCGCAGCGTTGGAATTACCGAAAAATTTATCGGATACCGTGCAGGATATCCGTTTTCGAGCAGCGCACTGGAGGAGCTTGCCGCAGAGGACTTTGACATTCTTCATACGCATTGCCCGTTCGCTTCCGCTATGATGGCAAGAGTGCTGCGTGAGAAAACCAATGTGCCGCTTGTTATGACATATCACACGAAATTTGACATGGATATAGCACGGGCGTTTCCCGATACACCGCATTTGTGCAAGCAGATAACAAAGTTCGTTGTGAATAATATCTCCGCTTGTGACGAGGTATGGACGGTAAGTCAAGGAGCAGGCGAAAATCTTAAAAGCCTCGGCTACGAGGGCGATTTTATTGTAATGGAAAACGGCGTTGACTTCCCGAAAGGCAGAGCCGACAGTTCAAAAGCCGCCGAATTGCGTTCTCAGTACGCTATACCGCAGGATCTTGTGATGTTTATGTTTGTCGGAAGAATGATGTGGTACAAGGGAATACGGCTTATTCTCGACTCGCTGAAGCGGCTGCACGAAAAGAATGTTGATTTCAGAATGATGTTTGTAGGTGACGGACTGGATCGTCCCGAAATCGAAGCGTATGCAAAAGAGCTTGGGATATACGACAAGTGCGTTTTCGCAGGCGCAGTGAACGACCGTGAGCAGCTGAGAGTGTTCTACACGGCAGGAGATCTGTTCCTGTTCCCGTCATCATACGACACGAACGGTATTGTTGTGCGTGAAGCGCTCGCCTGTGGAGTGCCGTCACTGCTGCTGTGCGGAAGCTGTGCGGCAGAGGGTATAACTGACGGAAGAACAGGCGTGCTGTGCGAACCCGACCCCGAGGACATCGCACTGAAGCTGGAATTTGCAGCTTCTCACAGAAGTGAAATGCATATGATTGGCGAGCGTGCAATGAACGAGGTTTACATATCGTGGGAAACCGCTGTTAAACGTGCGTACGACCGTTATTTTACAGTTATCGAGAAGTGTATGAGCGGACAATCCGACCGCCGCCGCAATAAGCCAATTCAAGAGGATTTTTTCAAGCTGATGGATAATGCTACAGACAACGTTCAGCGTGTAAGAGAAATCCCTGTCGATATACAGAAGTTGGTTTACAGATATCGCGATAAGGTCAGAACTACTTTCGATGAGTTTAAGCAGATTTTGAAGAAGAACAAGTAATTATTATTATAACTTAGGCAAGATGTCCCCCGCCTCTTAGGCGGCGGGTTCCATTTACCATT
>CAZTRH010000010.1:0-38368 GCA_964616605.1 uncultured Ruminococcus sp. | reverse complement strand
GGGTAAGACTCTTCTTGAGCAGTAATTCACTTTAATTGAAAATGGTTTGATAATATAAGCTGCGCATTATGGACGGAATGCGCAGCTTTTTGTTTTGCCGTTCTGAAAATGAACTTTTTCCAATTATGAAAATTGCCCCGAAATAATCGGGGCAATTGATTTATGTCGGTGAGAAAACGCCCTCTTTCGTTTTCATTCCGTATGACAAGGTCATAAGTGAATCGGTAAGGTGAACGTTTTCTACGGCAGCGTCAGGATAGTCTGCCAGAATATCATAGTGAGAGAAGTTCCAGAATGCACGGATACCGCAATTGTAAAGTGTGTCTACAACATCTTTTGCACTGTCACGAGGTATGCAAAGTATTGCCATATCTGTGTGATTTATAGCGCAAAAATCGCGTAAGTCCTCGGAATGCAGGACGGTGAGGTTCATTATTTTCCGTCCGACGAGCGATAAGTCACGGTCGAAAATTCCCGTTATCTCAAATCCAAAGCGCTTGAAATCAAAATGTTCCGAAATCGCACGTCCCAGATTTCCAACGCCTATAAGGATTACTTTTCTTTGCTCGTCAAGATGAAGTATCGTTCCTATTTTTTCTTTAAGCTCCGATATGTTGTAGCCGTACCCTTGCTGACCAAAGCCGCCGAAGCAGTTCAGATCCTGCCGTATCTGCGACGCAGTAAGCCGCATACGCTCGGATAGCTCTCTTGAGGAAATCTTTTCCATTCCCTCGCGCTGGAGTTCTTCCAGAAAACGATAATACCGGGGCAAACGCCTTATAACCGATTGCGAAATATTTTTACCCTGCATTGAACCACTCCTGAATTAAACCATAAGCTTTGCCAATCTGTTGTTGATTTCCCGGAGGAAGGTTTCTGTATCGACAACACGCTTGTTTTCAAGCTTGGACATTGCGGCAAGGTTTTTATCCATAATGCCTTCTTCCATTGTCTGAATTGAAGCCTTTTCGAGTTTGTCAGCGTAATCGCAAAGCTCTTTTATTCCGTCAAGCTCTCCACGTTTTCTGAGTGCGCCGCTCCAAGCGAAAATTGTTGCGATGGGGTTGGTGGAGGTCTTTTCGCCCTTGAGGTAGTTGTAATAATGACGGGTTACTGTGCCGTGAGCAGCTTCGTACTCATAATTTCCGTCGGGAGATACAAGCACGCTTGTCATAAGTCCCAGTGAGCCGAAAGCGGTTGCGAGCATATCCGACATTACATCGCCGTCATAGTTCTTGCACGCCCAGATAAAGCCGCCCTCAGAGCGGATTACTCTTGCTACTACATCATCGATAAGCGTGTAGAAATACTCAATTCCTGCGGCTTCAAACTTCGCTTTGTATTCGTTTTCGTATATTTCAGCGAAAATATCCTTGAAGCGGTGGTCATAGGTTTTGGAAATTGTATCCTTTGCCGCAAACCACAGATTTTCCTTTGCGTCAAGCGCATAGTTGAAGCAGGCTCTTGCAAAGCTGGAAATAGACTTGTCGAGGTTATGAACGCCCTGAACGATACCATCGGAATTTTTGAATTCCTGTATAAGCGCACGGGTTTCATTTCCGTCTTTATCGGTTACTACAAGCTCTGCCTTAGCACCCTGCGGCACTTTGAGTTCAGTGTTCTTGTAAATGTCGCCGTATGCGTGACGAGCGATTGTGATAGGCTTTGTCCAAGTGGGAATATACGGTGTAATTCCGTCTACAAGTATCGGCTTTCTGAAAACAGTGCCGTCAAGGATTGCACGGATTGTGCCGTTGGGGGACTTCCACATCTCCTTGAGTTTGTACTCCTCGACACGCTGGGCGTTGGGAGTGATTGTAGCGCACTTTACGGCAACACCGTATTTTTTTGCGGCATTTGCACTGTCGATTGTTACCTGGTCGTTTGTTTCGTTTCTGTTGGGGAGTCCAAGATCGTAATACTCAGCCTTGTAATCAATGTACGGTGTGATAAGGATTTCCTTTATCCACTTCCAGATTACTCTGGTCATTTCGTCGCCGTCCATCTCGACAAGCGGCGTGGTCATTTTTATTTTATCCGCCATTTGTGTTTCCTCCGAATTAAAAATTGCAGTCAGTGGGAACTGCGGCTAGTACTCCGCAGTCCCCACCATTGCTTTATGGTAGTGAATTTTACTTCAAAGATTCTCTTGTATAGTCGAGCAGTCCGCCTGCGAGAATGATATCCTTGGTTCTGCCTGTGAGTTCGCACAGAACGGGGATTTCCTTGCCGTTTGTCTTGTTTACAACGGTAAACTCGGTTACTCCGTCGGAAACGGACTTTCTGACGTTTGCAATTACGAGTTCATCGCCCTGTGCGATATTGTCGTAGTCGTTCTCGTTTACGAAAGTAAGCGGCAGGATACCTGCGTTTATAAGGTTCGCTCTGTGGATACGTGCAAAGCTCTTTACAAGTACAGCCTTTACACCGAGGTAAAGCGGAGCAAGTGCCGCATGTTCTCTGGACGAACCCTGACCATAGTTAGAGCCGCCTACGATAATGCTCTTGCCCATAGACTTTGCTCTTTCGGGGAACGCTTCATCGCATACTGTAAAGCAGTAATTTGAGATTGCGGGAATATTTGAACGAAGCGGAAGAATTTTTGCACCGGCAGGCATAATGTGGTCGGTGGTGATATTGTCGCCGACTTTCAGCGAGCAGCCGCATTCAATGGACTCGGACAGCGGAGCTGTTTCGGGGAATGGCTTGATGTTCGGACCTCTGAGTATCTCAACCATGGGAGCGTCCTCAACGGAAGCAGGCTCTACTATCATATTATCGTTAATCAGGAAGCGGTCGGGCATAACGTATTCGGGCATTTCACCGAGTGTTCTCGGGTCGGTGAGCATACCTGTAATAGCGGAAGCCGCAGCAGTTTCGGGGGATACAAGATAAATCTGACCGTCCTTCGTGCCGCTTCTGCCGAGGAAGTTTCTGTTGAATGTACGCAGAGAAATTCCCTTGCTGTTGGGGGACTGACCCATACCGATACACGGTCCGCAGGCAGATTCGAGTATTCTTGCGCCTGCTGCAATGAGAATAGACAGTGTACCCTCGTTTGCAAGCTGTTCAAACACCTGCTTTGAACCCGGTGCAATAGACAGCGAAACATCGGGATGAACGGTCTTGCCCTTGAGAATGTGAGCAACCTTTCTCATATCCTGAAGCGAGCTGTTTGTGCAGGAGCCGATGCAAACCTGATCAACCTTAAGAGGTACGATTTCATCAATGGCCTTAACGTTATCGGGAGAATGAGGGCATGCTGCAAGAGGAACAAGCTTTGAAAGGTCGATATCGACAACCTCGTCATACACAGCGTCAGCGTCAGCGCAAAGCGGTGTGTAGTCCTCTTCACGACCCTGTGCCTTAAGGAAAGCAAGAGTAACTTCGTCAGACGGGAAAATGGAAGTAGTTGCGCCAAGCTCTGCACCCATATTGGTGATAGTAGCACGTTCGGGGACAGACAGCGACTTTACGCCCTCGCCGCAGTACTCCATGACCTTGCCGACGCCGCCCTTGACAGAAAGACGTCTGAGTACTTCAAGAATAACGTCCTTTGCGGAAACCCAGTCATTAAGCTTGCCTGTGAGGTTGATTTTAACGACCTGCGGCATAGTTATGTAATATGCGCCGCCGCCCATTGCAACAGCAACGTCAAGTCCGCCTGCGCCCATTGCGAGCATACCGATACCGCCGCCCGTGGGAGTGTGGCTGTCAGAGCCGATGAGCGTTTTGCCGGGTTTTCCGAAACGCTCAAGATGAACCTGATGGCAGATGCCGTTTCCGGGACGTGAAAACCAGATGCCGTGCTTCTTTGCAACAGAGCCTATGAAGCGGTGGTCGTCAGCGTTTTCAAATCCGCTCTGAAGTGTGTTATGGTCAATGTACGCTACCGAACGCTCGGTTTTTACTCTGGGAACGCCCATAGCTTCAAATTCGAGGTAAGCCATTGTTCCTGTTGCGTCCTGTGTAAGGGTCTGGTCGATTTTAAGTCCGATTTCCTGTCCCTTTACCATTTCGCCGTCAACAATGTGCGCTTTGATAATCTTTTCTGTCAGTGTAAGTCCCATTTCAATTTATCCTCCGAATAATCTCAGTGTGCCGCAAAAGGTGTTTTCGACACATCTCCTTTATAATTATACAACATATCCTGCGAATTGTCAACAATTTAACGGATTTTTTTATTATTTACCATTCATGTTCGGTTTTCGGGAATATTTTTTGGCACTTTTTATACTTTGGCAAGCAGATTGTGCGTTGTGCCGTTTTATCGGCAGGCTGCATATAATGCGACAGGCGGTGTAGTAACAAAACCGCCGTAAAAAGGAGTGAGATTATGTTTACTATTGATATAAAATCCTTTACCAAAGCTCAGAAAGCGGCAATGCACCTGCAAAAGCACGGTGTGCGCTGCATAGTTGAACGGGCATTCGCAAGGGGAAGCGGCTGTGGGTTCAGACTGAGGATTACCGATAGAAACGCAGACAGGCGCAAGGTCTGCGCTCTGCTTTCCGATATCGGAATAGACTGTGGTTTACTTTGATAATGCTGCCACTACTTTCCCCAAACCAAATTCGGTTTACAAAAAGTGGCAGCAGGCTATGACTGCTTACGGAGCAAATCCCGGAAGAAGCGGTTACGCACTTGCGCAAAAAACAGGAGAAGCGGTTTTTCAAAGCCGTTTAAAATGCGCTGAATTATTCGGTGCGGAAGCTGAAAATACGGTTTTTACTCTTAACTGCACGCATTCGCTGAATTATGCAATAAAAGGTCTTGCGCAGCGCGGGAAACATTTTGTTATAAGCGATTTGGAACACAATGCGGTTGTGCGTCCGATAAATGCAGTTGCCGAAAACTACGGCGGCTGCTTTGAGGAATACTGCAGGGTATTTGAAACGGCGTTTGACGCAGAGGAAACTCTCAGGAATGCAAACAGTGTTATTGACGGCAATACTGCCGCAGTGGTATGCACTGCGGCAAGTAATGTAATAGGACTCAGAAATCCTCTGTGCGAGCTTTACAGGCTTTGCCGTGAACGGAATGTTCCGTTTGTGGTGGACGCTGCACAGGGAGCGGGATTGTTTCCGATAAATCTCAGGTGTGCGGATATAATCTGTGCAGCCGGTCATAAGGGACTGTATGCGCCCATGGGAACAGGTCTGCTTATAACCAACGGCAGGTATCCGCTTCGTACACTGATTGAAGGCGGCACAGGCAGCGTTTCGGAAAGCATAGAACAGCCCGATTTTATGCCTGATCGCTTTGAAAGCGGCACAATCAACACAGCAGGCGCAATTGCGCTCGGCGAGGGTGTAAGCTTTGTAAAGTCGATGACGCCGCAGAGAATTTTATCACACGAACTTGCGTTATGCAGGCGTTTTTGCAATGAGGCTCGGAAGCTGCGCAAGGTGCGGCTTTACAACGTGATTGACGAGAGAAAATCGCACTTGTTTGCGCCCGTTGTATCCTTCGATTTTGAGGGGATACCAGCGGTTGAGGGTTCGGAAATGCTTGGAAATATGGGATTTGCGATGCGAGGGGGACTGCACTGCGCACCGTTCGCCCATAAGAAAATCGGCACTCTTGAAAATGGTACTATCCGCTTTGCACCGTCCATTTTCAACACACAGCAGGAAGTAGACGCCCTTATCCGTGCGATGAGCAGAGTTTAAAAATATCCCCTGTCCGAAAGGGCAGGGGATAGGTTGTGTTTACTTATAAAGTTTTTGCGGTTTATAGCTTGTATGGAGAATTTCGTGTGCTTTGTGCGAATTGGGCGCACCGAAAAATTCGCTGTACAATGCTTTGACATCGGGGTTTTCATGCGAACGGCGCAGCGGTGCGTTTTCGTCAATGGAATACAGCACTTCCGCACGTTTTGCACGGATATCTGTGAAATTCTTTACCGAAGCGGGCTGGATAATCTGTCCGCCGCCGTTTACGCAGCCGCCGGGACATGCCATTATCTCGATGAAATCATACTTCGCTTCGCCAGCCTTTATGGATTTCAGCAGTTTCTTTGCGTTTGCAAGTCCGCTTACAACGGCAACTTTCACATCTGTGCCGCCGACATTGTAGGTGGCTTCCTTGATGCCTTCTGTTCCTCGCACTTCCTTGAAATCAATGGGAGTATCGGTGTTTTCGCCCGTTAGCTTCCATACGGCAGTGCGCAGAGCGGCTTCCATAACGCCGCCTGTTGCGCCGAAGATAACGCCTGCGCCTGTGTATGAGCCAAGCGGAGAATCAGCGGTTTCATCGGGGAGATCTTCCCATATTATGCCTGCTTTCTTTATCATTCTCGACAGTTCACGGGTGGTGATTGTAATGTCTACATCGGGAATGCCTGCTGCGGACTGGTCGTCACGCTTGTTTTCGTATTTCTTTGCAGTACACGGCATAACCGATACGGAAACGATATCTTCGGGGTTCTTGCCGAGCTTCTGCGCATAATAAGTCTTTACCACTGCACCGAACATCTGCTGCGGAGATTTGCAGGTAGACAGGTTCGGGATAAATTCGGGAAAATAGTTTTCGCAATAGCGCACCCAACCGGGCGAACACGATGTGATGAGCGGCAATGTTCCGCCGTTCTGTATGCGGTCAAGGAACTCGTGCGCCTCTTCCATTATCGTAAGATCAGCCGAGAAGTTGGTGTCGAACACCTTGTCAAACCCTAATCTGCGCATTGCGGCTATCATTTTTCCCTCACCGTTTGTGCCGATTGCAGCGCCGAACGCTTCTGCGATAGAAGCACGCACCGCAGGCGCAGCCTGTACTACCACGAGTTTGTCGGGGTCGGCGATTGCTTCAAATACCTTGTCGGTGTCGTCCTTTTCGTAGAGCGCACCCGTGGGACAAGCTGTAATGCACTGACCGCAGGATACGCAGGCGGTATCGGCAAGATCCATATCGAACGCAGAGGTGATCTGCGTTGCAAAACCACGCTCATTTGCGCCGATTACGCCTATTCCTTGAGTTACCGCACACGCAGCAACACAGCGTCTGCACAAAATGCACTTCGAATTGTCACGCACCATATGCGCTGCACTGGTATCGATTTCTACTGCCGGATTTTCTCCTGCAAACTTGTTTTCGTCAATGCCATACTCGTAGCAAAGCTGCTGCAGCTCGCACGAACCGCTTCTTACGCAGGACAGGCACTCCTTCTTGTGGTTGGAGAGGATAAGCTCAAGGGTAGTCTTTCGGCTTTCCATAATTTTCGGAGTGTTGGTGAAAACTTCCATTCCCTCGTTTACGGGGTAAACGCAGGCTGCTACGGGAGCTTTTGCGCCTTTTACTTCAACTACGCAGATACGGCACGCACCGATTGCGTTTATATCCTTTAAGTAACACAGCGTGGGGATTTTAATTCCTGCGATTTTAGCCGCTTCAAGTATGGTCGAACCCTCCGGAACAGAACAATCCACACCGTTAATCTTTATATTGACCATCATTTTGCTCCTTTTCTGTCAGACTTTAGAAATAGCGCCGAACTTACAGTTGGAAATACATACTCCGCACTTGATGCACTTGTTCGGGTCGATAGTGAACGGCGATTTGATTTCGCCCGAAATTGCACCGACAGGACATTTCTTTGCACACAGCGAGCAACCTTTGCACTTTGCAGGGTCAATCTTTATCTGAAGCAAGTTCTTGCATACGCCTGCAGGGCATCTCTTTTCCTTGACGTGAGCGATATATTCGTCCTTGAAGTAACGCAGAGTAGAAAGTACGGGGTTTGGAGCAGTCTGTCCAAGTCCGCAAAGAGCGTTATCCTTTATGTAATAGCAGAGCTTTTCGAGTTTGTCGAGATCCTCCATTGTGGCTTTGCCGTCCGTGATTTTCGTGAGGATTTCGTACATTCTCTTTGTGCCTATACGGCACGGGGTACACTTTCCGCAGCTTTCGTCAACGGTAAATTCAAGGAAGAACTTTGCAATGTCGACCATACAGTTATCTTCGTCCATTACGATAAGTCCGCCCGAACCCATCATAGAACCGATTGAGATAAGGTTATCGTAGTCTATCGGAATATCAAGGTGCTGCGGTGGTATGCAGCCGCCCGACGGACCGCCCGTCTGAGCCGCTTTGAACTTCTTTCCGTTGGGAATACCGCCGCCGATTTCTTCAATTACCGTGCGCAGCGTTGTTCCCATCGGGACTTCAACGAGTCCTGTGTTATGAATTTTGCCGCCGAGAGCAAATACCTTTGTTCCCTTTGATTTTGCCGTTCCCATTGATGAGAACCATTCTGCACCATTGAGGATAATTTGGCAGATATTGGCATATGTTTCAACGTTGTTGAGTACAGTGGGTTTGCCGAAAAGTCCCTTTACGGCAGGGAACGGGGGACGAGGACGGGGTTCGCCACGGTTGCCCTCGATAGATGTCATAAGGGCTGTTTCCTCGCCGCATACGAATGCGCCTGCGCCAAGTCTGAGTCCCAGTCTGAAACTAAATCCCGTTCCGAAAATGTCATCGCCCAGCAGTCCTGCTTCTTCAGCTTGCGCAATGGCGATTTTCAGTCGTTCAACGGCAATGGGATACTCCGCACGGACGTAGATGTAGCCTTGTGTTGCGCCGATTGCGTAACCTGCGATTGCCATGGCTTCAATTACGGTGTGAGGGTCGCCTTCAAGAACAGAGCGATCCATAAACGCTCCCGGATCGCCTTCATCGGCGTTGCAGGCAACGTATTTCTGGTCGGCGTCCTTTACGAGGTCTTTTGCAAGCTGCCATTTTCTTCCTGTCGGAAAACCTGCTCCACCGCGTCCTCGCAGTCCCGAAGCGAGAATTGTATTGATTACATCGTCCTGCGACATAGAAGTAAGTACTTTATACAATGCCTGATATCCGTCACGGGCTATGTATTCCTCGATGTGTTCGGGAGAGATTACACCGCAGTTACGGAGTGCCACACGGTGCTGTTTTGCATAGAATGCCGTGTCGTTAAGCGATTTTATTGCGTCGCCGTCAACAGTTTCGGAGTAGAGATATTTTTTCACGGGAACGCCGTTTTTCAGATGGCTTTCCACGATTTCGGGGATATGATCCGGCTCCATTTTGGAATAGAACGTACCCTCGGGATATACTATCATTATCGGACCTAAAGCGCACAGACCAAAACAGCCCGTTTTAATAATGTTTACCTTATCCTGCAGTCCGTGTGCGGAGATTTCTTCTTCGAGCTTTGCGATTATCTTCATTGAGCCGCTGGAAGTACAGCCCGTACCTCCGCAAACAAGAACATCTTTCGCGCCTGCGTCCCTGCCGTCTATACGCACAGCCACAACCTCTGCTGCCGCTGATTTTACCGCATTAAGCTCGTCGATCGTTTTTATGACATTCATTATTTGAAATACCTGCCTTTCGTAAGTGTTATTTTGCTTTGCACGTTACTCAGTTGTATTTTGCAAGAATTCTGTCGATATCGTCAACAGTAAGTCTGCCGTAGACGTCTTCATTTACAGTAAGGACGGGAGCAAGTCCGCACGCTCCTATACAGCGGCAGGCGTCAAGCGAAAATTTGCCATCGGGAGTAATCTCGCCGCTTGCAATTCCGAGTTTCTCCTGAAGCTTGTTGAATATATCGCCCGATCCTTTGACGTAACAGGCTGTTCCAAGGCACACGGAGATTTTATACCGCCCTTTTGGATTGATTGAAAACTGCGCATAGAACGTGACAACGCCGTAAACTTTTTCAAGGGGTATATCCATTTCGTCTGCGATTATCTGCTGAACTTCAATGGGGAGATACCCGTAGATTTCCTGAGCCTGCTGGAGAATTGGCATCAAAGCACCCTGTTCGTTTTTGTGTGCTTCGATTACAGCTCTGAGCTGTTTTTCCTGCTCGGCGGTTCCCGAAAAGGCAACCGCACTCTTTTTAAAAGCCATAGTTTTGCCTCCTTGAAGATATAGTCAACCGCATTGTCCTGCGGATTGCAGATGATTTATTGTTGATAATGTCAATTTACTGATAACCTTATGTTGATTATAGCATACTCAGAATAAAAATTCTATAAGTTATTGGAATGTTAGTTTTTACTAACCAGAGAAAAAAACGACGAAAATTTGTGAATTATTAACAATTTTTTTATAATTAATAATTCTAATGAGTTTGAATTGCATATGAAACAAGTGAAATGGGAGCTTGTTTTAAATAAATTGAATAATCAGGCATATTTTTTACCATTTCCGAAAGAAAAACAGCGTCCGCAATAATCCCGTTTTGATAATCATGTGAGGATATCGTTTACATTGTTCAATAATAAACTTTCTGTATTTGTGACAATAGAAACAAACAAATTTTGTTAATATTGCACAAAAATCGCTTCGAAAGTTGGTATGGCTGAAAAACCCCTTTACAAAGCGGATTTTTTGACTTGATGGGAAAAAGTGGAATGCGTTGCACGACATTATTCATAAAAAAATACTTGAAAAATCCAATGTGTTGTGGTAAAATAGATTATGGAGGATTTTGTGGTATGGGTAAACTGTATCTAAAAATCAGATTTACAGGTATATGTTTTGAGATAGTGAGGTAATGGTTATGGCACTTTTTGACACCACTGCGTTCAGAGTACTCGAACAGGGTATTGCGGCAAACTGGCAGAAGCAGCAGGTGATATCCTATAATATTGCAAATGAGGATACGCCCAATTATAATTGCAGATATCTTGAGTTCGGCGGCATCCTTAAGGATAAACTCCGTGCTGACGGAACAGTGAAAAAGGAACTTAACATTACCCAGTCGCTTTATGTTGACCGTTATACGGACGATCAGGCAGACGGAAACAATGTTGACCACGATACTCAGATGGCTGAGATGGCAAAGGTTCAATATCAGATTGAGGCTCTTATCAATCAGATGAACGGGAACTTTACCCGTATGAGAAGCGCAATTGTCAGATCGTAATTTTGGAGGGCAGATAAATGGCTTTTTTGAGTTCGCTTAATATTCCGCTTTCGGGTATGACCGCAGAGCGTTTCAGACTTGATATCATCTCTCAGAATATCAATGCTGCTGATACTTACGCTACAACCGCAGAGGACGCATACAAGCGTCAGATGGTTGTTTTCGGAGAGGACAGGACTTTTAAAACTGTTCTTGCAGGAAGAATGCGTCAAGGTACTTATATTCCGGGAATTTACAGCTATACAAAATATCGCGGAGTTGAGGTAAAGCGTGTGGTGGAGGACGAAACTCCCGCTGAACCTGTTTACAGTCCCGATAATCCTTTGGCTGACGAGAACGGATACGTCTACGAGGCGAATGTTGACCTTGTTGTTGAACAGACCGACGCTATTGAAGCTACAAATATGTTCAACGCAAACAAGAGCATGTATGAAGCTATGCAGTCGATTATTCAGGCTTCTTTGAATATCGGCAAGGGCTGATAATACGCATGCGTTGATGAGCGGAATGCATTGTGAATGAAAGGATTGATTTAAATGGCTATTGATACCACTTTGCTTTTGCAGAATTCTACTCAGCCGCTTGAGCAGCTGACTAAAATGAAATCTATGGTTTCTATGGGGTCTGACTCTGTTGAGGTCGCTGACCTTGGCAAAGCATCGTTCCTTGATATTTTCAAGGGTTTGTATGATAATGTTGTTGAAACAAACGAGCAGGTTGACCGTGACGCTATTGACCTTATGCTCGGCAACATTGACGACCTTGCTACGGTACAGGTGAATATCGAAAAGGCTAATACCGCCGTTGATTTGCTGGTTGCAGTGAAGAACGAGGTTATTTCCTCTTACAATACTATCATCAATATGCAGGTATAATTCCTGTTTTGTGCGTTCGGGTTCGGACGCTTTGCAAGTATTGCGCCTGTAATAAAGATATCTGAATATGTAAAGCGCAGTTTCTTGGGATAAAAAAATAAAAATGGCGCTGTGCGTTATTTTTGGAGGCTTTTGCTTAAATGAAAGAAAGAATAACTAAGGTGACAACTGTCATCAAGGATAAGTGGACAGGTTTTTCTACGGCTGTGAAGGTAATGCTGATTGCTATTCCTGTGGCGTTGATTGCAATTATAATTGTACTTGCAATACTTCTTAACCACAAGGGTGAGGCTGTGCTGATGTCGGGACTGACTACCGAGGAGGCAGGCGAGATTTCCGCAGCTATCACGGCTCTTGGCGTTGAGGACGTAAAGCTGCGCGGCGATGAAATTATCGTACCGGAAGATCAGGTGGATACTCTGCGTATGCAGCTTGCTGTTCAGGGTTATCCCAAAGATTCGTCCAATTATGATATCTGGAATGACGGAATAGATCTGTGGTCCACTGCCAGTGATAAAAAAGAGGTGGCAAGACAGCAGCGTGAAGCGCGCATTGCGTCTACGCTCAGACAACTTGAGCCTGTAAAGACCGCTTATGTTATACTCAGCATTCCCGATACCAAGGATTATTCGATTACTCCGCAAAAGGAATTGCCTACCTGTTCGATTACACTGGAACTTGTTGCGGGTGACGAGCTGACAAATTCTGAAGTTCGTGCGATTTTTGCACTGGTTTCAAAGGGTGTTGAAAATCTTACATATGAAAACATTTCCGTTACTGATACAACGGGTCGCTCGTATGAGTGGATCTCAAAGGAAGAGGAAGAAGCTGAGGGAATTGACGCTTCGGGTATTCCGATTGCAAGAAAACGCTGGGCGTTCCAGAGAGATATGGAAAATGCTCTTATGCAGCAGCTTAAGCCGTTCCTTGAAAAGATTTACGGCGAGAACGGATATGCGGTGAATGTTGCGGCACAGCTTAACTATGACGCAAAGACTGTTGAGGATACGCAGTATCAGCCTGTTGACGAAAACAATACGGGCGTTCTGCACCATGACAAGCACATTGAATCCAATGTAGGACTGCTTGATGGCGCAGGACTGGTGGGAGTTACTCCGAATGGCGATCTTTCGCCGGATTATCCTACTCTCAACGGTGTTGATGACGGTGAGCAGTACTATTATAATTATGATGAATCTGAATATGACGTTTCTAATACAATTACAAAGATTGTAAAGGACGGTTATGATATTGAGAAGCTTACAGTAGGTGTTGCAATCAATACCGCCGATATGACGGAAGCTAACCGTGAGGCAATTGCGCTTACTGTTGCGAAGGCTGTGGGTACCGACCTTGCAAGTGTGTCTGTTCTTGCAACGCCTTTTGCGCTGTCAAGTGCCGGTGGCTCGTACGGAAGTGATGTAATCATTTCTACAAGACAGGCTGACCCGTTCAGAAATATTCTGTTGTCGCTTGTTATTGCTCTGGGTGTTATCCTTATTGCGCTGCTTATAGTTTCACTGTGCATGAGCAATAGCCGCAAGAAGAAGATAAGACGCAGACAGGAAATGGCGCTTGCTGCGGCACAGGCTGCGGCTGCGGATCAGGGGTCTGTTGCATGGAATGAAGCTGACGCTCCCAAGGAGGTTGACTTCAACATTGCGAGTCTTACGGAAGAAGCAGGCAAGGATTCACGAGAAACTATTCTTAAGCGTGAGATTGCTGAATTTGCTCACACCAATCCCGAAATTGTCGCTTCGATTATCAAGAATATGATGAGAGAAGAAGATTAACAAGTATTGTCGGGAGAACGAAAGAGGGAATATTGAATGGCGGCTAAAGATGATAAACACGAGGGACTGACGGCTGCGCAAAAAACAGCGCTGGTTCTGGCGTCTGTCGGTGCGGAGAATGCTTCCAATATATACAAACATTTGTCTGATGATGAGGTTGAGTCCATTTCCGTTGAACTTGCGAGAATGGAGTATCACCCTATCGATGTAGTTGAAAGCGTTCTCAATGAATTTTATGAACTGTGCCTTACTCAGAAGGTTGTGACAGAGGGCGGACTGGACTACGCAAGAAACGTACTTGAAAAAGCGTTCGGTGCAGAAGCTGCCGATATACTGCTTAATCGTATTACAAAGCAGCTTGAAACAAAGTCGTTCGACTTTGTAAGAAAAGCTGACTATAAGAATTTGCTTGCTATTGTACAGAATGAGCATCCGCAGACAATTGCGCTAATTCTGTCGTATGCACGAATAGATCAGGCGTCCGCTATACTTTCGGAGCTTCCGAAAGAAAAGCGTGTTGAGGTCGTGGAGCGTATTGCAAATATGGACAGAGCTTCTCCGGAAGTGGTGAAGTCCATTGAGGTATCTCTTGAAAAGAAGTTTGCAACGCTTGCAAGTTCAGATTCTATGGAAGTCGGCGGTATAAGCTATGTTGCCGAGATTATGAACAATGTCGATCGTGCAACGGAAAAATACATTTTCGACGAACTGTCTGCGAGAGATCAAAAACTGGCAGACCTTATCAAGCAGAAGATGTTCGTGTTCGAGGATATCGTCAATCTCGAATCCAAGGATATCCAGGAGTTTGTCAAGCAGGTGGACTCCAAGGATCTTGCAGTTGCTATCAAGGGTTCGACGCAGGAAGTTGCAGAGTGCATTTTCTCGAATATTTCTTCTCGTGCAAGAGAAAATCTTCAGGCGGATATCGAATATCTGCACAACGTTCGTATGCGTGATGTCGATGAGGCACAGCAGCGTATTGTCGGCATTATAAGACGTCTGGAACAGGAAGGCGCAATTACAATATCCCGTGGCGGAAACGACGAAATTATCGCATAACCGCCCTAATCGGAGGGAGATTATTTGGGAGTACTTAAGTATAATTCCGTGCGCTGGACAGGCGGCGTGGATATTGAAAATACTGTTGAAATTCAGCGGGCGCAAGTGCCTTACACTGAACCTGTAACGACTGATGCGCAAACTCCTGAGGAAGAACAGGCGTCTGACGCTGAAGCAAGTGCGAACGAAACTGTTCAGCCACGTTTTTCGGTTGAAGAAATGTTGGTGGAGCGTGAAACGCAGCTTATACTGCGTGAGCGTGAACTGGAACAGATGCGTGAGGAGCTGTCACAGCTCCGTGAGCAGTATATCGAACAGGGAAAGAACGTCATTCTTGAAGCTAAACGCAGAGCGGAGGGGCTTATCCGCAGTGCTGAGCAGCATTCGGGTGAGATAATCAGCGATGCCGAGCAGCAGCGTGACGATGTGTTTATAAAGGCTCGTGCAGAGGGGTTTGAACAAGGAAAAAAAGACGGAGTGGCAGCCGCAATGGCGGCAGGTCAGGACGTTCTGAAGGAAGCGCAGGAGTTTGCAGAGCGCATAAACACTCAGAAAGTCGAACTGTTTGAGCGTTATGAAAAAGAAATCTTTGACACCGTTATGGAAATCGCTAACAAGGTTACGATGAATTCTATGGCAGTCAAAGACGGTACGGCTGCGAAAAAGCTTATTAAAAAAGCGGCCAAGGAGTTCAGAAATTCGCAGCGTATAAGAATTACGCTTAACTCGAATGGCGCAAATGCTGAAATTGAAGGCGATTTTGAATTTCTCAAAGAAGTGGGCGGCGATATCGCTCACGTCGAAGTTGAACTGCTTCCCGAGGCAGAGGAGGGAACTGTTATCGTTGATAACGGCGAGGAAATCACTGACGCAGGGATACAGACTCAGCTGAAAATGATAAAGGAACTTGGTAAAGGCAAGTTCCGTGGCGGTTCAATCGGCAGACGGACAAAGAAAAATGCCGAAGAACAGGAAGCCGATGATTTCGGTGATGGCGATGATGAATAATCAATGATTTTCAGATGCGGAGGGGTCTTTGATGCTTGATCTTGCGAGTTTTCGTGAGGATATAAAGGATAGCGACCTCTTTCGCTATATGGGCAAGATAGAAAAGATTGTCGGTATGACAATAGAAGCCAGCGGACCGACAGCAAATATCGGCGATGTATGCCGAATTTTTTCAAAAGATATGTCCTCTTACATAAACGCAGAGGTCGTGGGTTTTAACAAAAACAACGTCCTGCTTATGCCGTACACGGAAATTGAGGGCATAGGTCCGGGAAGTATCGTTGATAATACGGGCGACAAGCTTAATGTAAAGGTCGGAGCTGAACTTAAAGGCAGGATCATTGACGCTATGGGAAATCCGCTTGACGGGGGACCCGATATTGATTATACAGACGAGGTTTCTATAACGGGTATTCCTGTAAATCCGTTTACAAGACCGCCTATTCATGAAAAAATTGAACTGGGCGTCAAGGCGATAGACGGAATGCTCACGATGGGCAAGGGTCAGAGAATGGGTATCTTCGCAGGCTCGGGTGTTGGTAAATCAACGCTTATGGGTATGATTGCGAGGAAGGTCAAGGCTGACGTGAATGTGATTGCACTTGTGGGAGAGCGTGGTCGTGAGGTTCGCGAGTTTATCGAGCGTGATCTCGGCAAGGAAGGTATGGCGCGTTCTGTGCTTGTTGTTGCGACATCAGATCAGCCTGCTATGATGCGAAGCAAATGTCCGCTGACGGCGACTGCGATTGCGGAATACTTTATGAATCAGGGCAAGGACGTTCTTCTGATGATGGATAGTCTTACACGTTATGCAATGGCGCTGCGTGAAGTCGGATTGTCAACGGGAGAACCGCCTATTGCGAGAGGTTATACTCCGTCTATTTACAGTGCAATGCCGAAGCTTCTTGAACGTGCGGGAAATTTCCCGAAAGGCTCAATAACGGGAATTTACACGGTGCTTGTCGAGGGCGATGACACGAACGAGCCTATCGCAGATACGGTGCGTGGTATTATCGATGGACACATAATATTGTCAAGAAAGATTGCAGCGCAAAATCACTATCCTGCGATTGATATATTATCAAGTGTTTCGCGTCTTATGTCGGAGATTGCAGATCCCGACCATAAGCAGGCGGCAGGTAAACTCAGAAATCTGCTGTCTTTATACAACAGCAATTCGGATCTGATTTCTATTGGTGCGTACAAGCACGGAACTAATCCGAAACTTGATGAAGCGATAAGCAAGATTGACGCTATTAACAATTTCCTTATTCAGTCGGTCGATGATAGTATGAGTATGGAAGAAACTATAAAGCGGCTTCTGGACGCTGTTGCTGATAAGAAGGTCGGCTGACCGCAATACATTACGGCAATTACGGTTGCTTTTGCTAAGGAACGGAAGATTTGAAAAAGTTTGAATTCACATTACAAAAGCTGATGGATTTCAGAGAGCAGGAACTCGACAGACAGAAAAACACACTTGCGCTGCTGCAGGCGGATCTCAAACGTCTGGAAGAGGCAAGGAGCGATCTGGAAGAGAAAGTTTCTGTGGAAAGCGAACAGCTTGGCAGAGTGTTTATGCTTGGCTCTTCGGCAAATGAGATTTCTATGCGAAAGCGTTATATCGTATCGCTTCAGCAGGAAATTCACATCAAGGAACAGCAGGAATTTCAGAAGAAACAGGAGATTGAGACTCAACTGGGCGTGGTCGTGGAGGCTACGAAAGATGTTCGCACACTCGAAAAGCTTGAGGAAAAGCAGCTTGAAGAATACAAGGCAGCTGCACAGAAGGAAAACGAGCAGTTTATCGAGGAGTTTGTAAGCGGAAAAGCCGTGAGAACGTCTATGCAGCAGACGTGACAGAGGGTAACTGCTGCGGAGAATTATAAAATTCTCGTTTGAATGCTGATATCCAAGGTTTTTACCTTTGATATATGACTACTTGAAGAGGAGGTGAGAAAATGGCAGTAGCTTTTAATTCGCAGAATAGCTATCGCGCTGATTTTATGGCAGCTGATACTTCGGGTTCGCAGCGTGCGAAGACCAATACGGTGCGTGGCGACAACGAGTTTTCAAAGCTGTTGGACAGCCGCACGAACGAAAGCACAAAGCAGACGGGTTCGGTTAATTCTTCAGGTTCGGTGAATACAAATTCCACAGAATATGCGAAGTCTTCCGATTATGCGGTGTCGGACGACAGCGCAAATACGAAAACCGAACTTGAACGGGTATGCGAGGTTCCCGACAAGGAGCAGCTTGTTATCAGTTCTGACGATAAGGCGGAGCTTGTAACCGATGACGCTGTGACGGAGAGCATTTCCAAGGATACATTCCAACTTGCGGAAAAACTCGTAAGCGGAGAGATTGAAATTGAGGATATTCCGCTTGAAAAGCTGACGTTTGATTTGCTGAAAGCGGTTCTTATCGTGAAAAAGCAGTCAAAGGGAAGCGGCGAGGATAAGAAAAACGTTTCTGACGAGGCTATGCAGGCGCTTATGCAGGAAAATGCAGCTCTTGCTTTGGATAATCAGATTGCGGATATTATTTCCGTTGTTCTTGATACCGAACAGAACGACGCAGTTTCTGAATTTATCGCGAAGGCTGTTAATGAGAATATTGCAGTTCTGAATGATTACTCAGCGGCTGAAAACATCTCTGCGGATATTCCGACAGATGAAATTCAGCTTGAAGCAAATGACAGCGAGGAGTTTAAACTTCTCAGCCACACGGAAAAGAGCGTTTCTCAAAGCAAAACCGAAAACACCGATAATCCGCACAGCGATGGTGAAGGTACGGTGATTATCCGAAAGGTTCCGGCAGAGCAGAACTCCAATTCGGCACAGCAGCACAACAGCGAAAGCGGCTCTGGTTTTGAGCGGCATTCTGGTATTTCCAAGGAAATAAGCGAGGAACTTGAAATGCTGCGGAATGCGAAGCTCGGTAAGAACAAGTATGACGGCGAACACAGCGTTGAAAGCGTTGGCGCAAAGGAAAAGGGCAATGAGAGCGTTCCTGTTCATACGGAAAATCCGCTTGAAGCACAGTCGCCTGTGGTTATGACAGGTACTGACGGAAAACTTTTTGAGGTTCGTCCGAACGAGGTTGTCTCACAGGTTACAAAGCTTGTGGAGCAGGCTGTTTCTGAAAACAAGGAAGCGGTTGAGTACAGCATGGTGCTTAATCCTGAAGAACTTGGCAGAATTACGGTTAAACTGGTTAAGGCGGCAGACGGCGCAGTTTCGGTAACGATTGTTGCTGAAAACTCAAATACTCAGCGGCTGCTTGAACAAAATAGCGAGCTTATGCAGAACAATCTGCGCAACAGCGGCGTTCAGCTTGAAAACTGGCAGACCGTAAACGAGGCTCACCAGGAAACTATGCAGCGTGAGTACGAGGGCAGCAGCAAAAATCCTTACTATCGCGAGGATAACGACAAGTCCGATGACGAAGCGGCTGAAGGCAGTTCGTTTGCGGATATTATCGCAGCTATGTAAGGTAAAATTTTAAGAAAAGGAGGAAACACAATGGCAGACAATATTTTCAATGTATTGTCATCGGCAGACCAGATAAAGAGCAACTATTCAAAGTATGCGGATTTGTACAAGGATTCGTCAAGCGATATTGTAAATCAGGAAACCTTTTTGCAGCTTCTCGTTGCGGAAATGTCAAACCAGGATCCGCTTGAGCCTACTTCAAATACCGAGTTTATTTCACAACTTGCTCAGTTCTCGTCAATGCAGTATGCAATGGATTCAAGTAAGTATGCTGAGTCGAACTACGCATCGGGACTTGTCGGCAAGATCGCAACTGCTTCAAGAACAGAGGGTACACAGCTTGTTTCAAAGACGGGTACTGTCGAGGAAGTGCGCAAAAGCTCCGACAATTCTTATGTCGTGACTATTGACGGCGAGGATTTTCCGCTCAGCAGCGTAAGCTCAATCAAGCCTGCTGAAACGGTAAAGGATACTTCCACGGATTTTTCCGCAAGTTCTCTTTCCGCAAGCATTGCACAGGCTTCAATGATGATCGGTATGCTTGCTACTGTAAAGACGGATACGCTGTCGGGTACGGTTACTGCAGGTCTTATTGACGCTATCAAGGTAAAGGACGGAAAGCTGTATGCGGTAATCAACTCTAAGGATTATTCGCTTGACTCGTTGGAACAGGTTACTTACGCCTACTATGACAATGGTTCATCGGGCAACGGCAACAGCAACAACACAGATAATACAGTGTCGGGCGGCACAACCGTTGACGGCACAGCGTCTGACAACAAAGTGGACGATGGTTCGCAAAGACCCGATAACTCAAGCGATGATGATGTTCAGTCTACTGCGGTAGGTGCGGAAATGGAAATCTGATTTTCAGACGGTTCGGGACAGGGAAGTCTAAGAACTATGCACGGTTTTTAAACAGGAGGTTTTTCAATGCTGATAAGCGAGTATCTGGCGCTTCGCAATCAAGTCAGCGTTACAGCCGTTCCACCCATTGGCACAGGTAACATCACAGTCCCCGATATTCCTGCGGAAGGCGCAGAGGGCAGTTTTGCCGAGGCGCTTCAGAATAAAATTCAGGAGCGGCAGGGCGTGGAGTTCTCAAAGCACGCTATCCAGCGATTATCCGAGAGAAGCATTGATATCACTGAGGGCGATATGCTTGAGAGATTGAACAAGGGTGTCGGTATTGCAGCGGATAAGGGCAGCAGCGAAAGTTTGGTTCTTGTCGGCGACAACGCATTTGTTGTAAGCGTTAAAAACAACAAGGTTATTACAACAGTTCCGAAAGAGGAGCTGCAGGGAAACATTTTTACAAATATTGATTCTACCGTGATCATATGATTGCAAAACAGTCATGTAAATGAACGGACCTTCGGGAATTCATCGGCAGTCTGCGACTGAGGCTGTCACACGGAGAATTAAAATAATTTGGAGGTCAATATGGTTAAATCACTTTATTCGGGTGTCTCGGGTCTTAAGACCCACCAGCAGAGAATGGACGTTATCGGTAACAACATTGCAAACGTTAATACTATCGGTAACAAGGCTGACGTGGTAACATTTTCCGATGTCTACTACCAGACAAAGAGAAGTGCGTCTGCGGCTAACGCTACTCTGGGCGGCGTAAACCCCAGACAGGTAGGTTACGGCGTTAAGATGAACACTACTACGGCAAATATGACTCAATCGGGTTATACACAGTCGGACAACAAGTTCGATATGGCTATCAACGGTAACGGATTTTTCCAGGTTATGGACGGTTCGGGCAACATATACTATACAAGAGCAGGTATCTTCAATATTGACGATGCAGGCTATCTTGTAAACGCCGATGGTTATCACGTTCTTGGTATCGCAGGCGACAGCACGGGTCAGCAGGCCGGCTCGGAAATTATCAGAGCCGTTGTTCCGGCTACTGAAGCAAACGCTTCTTCGGCTACAAAGATTATCAATGGCACGGAAGTTACGCTGTCGGTATCAGCTCCGTCTGACTATACAAATATGACGGTTTCGTTCCAAGAGGCTGATTTCCCTTATGCTACATACGCAAATGATATTCTTACGATTTACTTCAACCCCAACAGACAGTATGAGTCTGCGCAGGAGTTTGAGCAGGCAATCAATGACGCAATCCAGGCAGGCGGCGTTACCCTCCCCGATGATGTGACGCTGCAGTTTGAGTTTGGCGAAGTGCCGAGCAATCCTGAGGCTAAGGCTGCTTCCAACTCGATTTCTAACCTTATTTTCTCGACTACGGACGCTTCCGCAGAGCTTGATTATAAGTATAAGAAAACAGACGGAAACGGCTATGACCATGCTTATATGACTTTCACCGTTGATGATAATATAAGCACGGATAAAATTCAGGTGAACTATGTTGCAAACAACGGCGTTCCTGCTGCTGCTTATGATTCAGCAACAAAGACATGGACGCTTTCGCTTGATGAGGATACTGAAATCAGCGATTTGCAGAAGGCAATCAACACTATTCTTGAGAACGATCCTACTATCGCAGATCTCAAAGTAACTTTTGTCTGCCCCGATAAGTCAAAGAGAGCAGACGCAATCAAGAGCTATGCTGACCAGACAGGCGGCACGGGCGGTGCAGGCGCAGCAGGTACAGCGGTTCAGGTTGTAGGTACCAGAGAGGGCGGCGTTACTGGCGGTCTTTCTTTGAGCGTTCATGATACAGGCGAGTTTGCCAACAATTATAAGGTAACATTCGCCTATACAACAGGCTATGATAAGACAAAGGCTGTATGGGACGAGAACACTCTTACTGTTACAGTATGTGCGAACTCGTCTATCGCAGATGTAAACAAAGCAATCCGTGAGGCTGCAAACGGCAATACAAAGAAAATTCTGACCTTTACAGATATTCAGGGTCTGAGCGATAATCCTGCATGGTCTTATACACAGGACCCTGCCGATAATACGAAGTTTACCGTAACACAGACTGATATTTATGGTATGACCCGAACAGGTGAGTTTACAAGCGCTGCGGCAGGTGTTCCCCCGACAGAGGCTGATCTTGCCGGAATTACTTGGGGTAATTACGTTGACGCAGACGGAAAAGCTGTTGCAGCTGCGGATCAGGGTCAATTCTTCACGGGTGATCCTACAAACGCTTCCGGTCCTAACCAGGTTGTGGGTAAAGACGAAACTGCTGCCGGTGTGCTGTGGAATACAGGACTCAGAAAGGCATTCTTCGGCGGTAATCCGTCAATTTCGCCTATGGGCGGCGAGGACTCATTCTATACCGAGATTGCAAAGTCGCTTTCGACATTTGCACTCGCTGACGGACGTTCGGGTTCGGAACAGTCGTTCAAGGATTTCACAGATATCACTGTTCAGCAGGACGGTCGCATTATTGGTCTGCACTCTGTTCACGGATACATCGAAATCGGCAGAATTGACATCGCACAGTTTGATAACCCCAATGGTCTTGCAAAGGTTGGCGGCACAATGTTCCAGGAAACTGTTGCGTCAGGTGCGGTTAAGTTGTCTATTGCAGGCGAGGGTGGCGCAGGCGTTGTACTGTCTGGCTCACTGGAAATGTCAAACGTTGACCTTGCTCAGGAATTTACCGATATGATCACAACACAGAGAGGCTATCAGGCTAACTCCCGTGTAATCACGGTTTCGGATACGATGCTTGAGGAACTGCTTTCTCTTAAGAGATAAGATTGATTTTACCGCTGTGATGGCGGTGTGAAAAGGTTTAATCCGACTTGCCGCAGATTTTGAAATATATTTCTGCGGCAGTAAGTCGGGATTATAAGAGGGTTCAGGTTATGATTTTTCTTACAAAGCTCGACGGCAAGACGTTTATGCTGAACGAGAAACTGATTGAAACGGTAAACGAAACTCCCGATACTGTGATTTTGCTCGAAAACGGACACAGCTACATAGTGCGTGAGAGTATGACCGAACTTCAGTCCAGAATTTATGAAAATACCAGGCTTCAAAGACGCGCCCGTCTGAAATGGCGGGATACGGAAGAGCCTTTAACATAAAATGGGAAACGGATTTCCCGGTTAATGCGAAAAATATTTAAGAAGTGAGGGATATGCTTTGAATTTATCGCTTATTATTGGTTGGGTACTGGCATTCGGAATGGTTATATTCGGAATTGTATTTGATATGGAATCGCTAAGTTTCAGTTGGGAGTCTTTTGGCAACTTCATCGATGTCCAGTCGCTTGCTATCACAATCGGTGGTACGATAGGCTGTCTTATTGCGTCCTATCCGATGTCGTATCTTGCAGGTCTTGGCAAACGTCTTAAAATTGCAATTCTGCCGCCGAAATACGACCCTCAGAAATACATCACGGATATAGTTGAGTATGCTCAGATCGCAAGAACAAGAGGTCTGCTTGCTCTTGAAGAAAGTGCAAACCAGTGTTCTGACGCATTTATGAAATCAAGCCTTATGATGATCGTTGACGCAAACGACCCCGAAAAGGTTCGCGGAATGCTTGACGATACGATTATGTTTATGTGCGAACGTCACGAAAACGGACGTAACTTCTTCGAAAAGGGCGTCGGCGTATTCCCTGCGTTCGGTATGCTGGGTACACTTATCGGTCTTATCAATATGCTTGCGAGCGTTGACTTCAACAACCCTGCGGCGCTTACTGTCGGTATGGCGGTCGCACTTGTTACAACATTCTACGGTTCGCTGTTTGCAAACGTTATTTTTGCGCCTATCGCAATGGCATTGAAAAATGTTCATGACGACGAGCTTTTGTGTATGCAGATTATCGAAGAGGGTGTTCTTGCCATCGCAGGCGGCTCTAACCCGAGATACATTCAGGAAAAACTTGAATTTATGCTACCTAAGAGCAAACAGACCGCTAACAAAAAGTAAATTTAAGGTAAATACCGTGCCGATATATACCTCTCGTTTTGTGAATTATTCATAATTTAGTAAAAAATCATCGGAAATTATAAAAAAGTATTTGCATTTTTGAGATATATGTGGTATAATTTATAAAGTAGGTGTGTTCTTGTGTTAAAGCGGTGACATCTACTCACAGGCAGAACGTTCTGTAAAGCGTTTTGATTTCTGAAAGGAGTTGGTCATATGGCTAAGCAGATGCCGAAGAAGGCAGAAGAAAATACCGGTGAATGGCTGAATACTTATGCGGATATGGTTACGCTTCTTCTGACGTTCTTCGTGCTTCTTTTTGCTTGTTCAAATCTTGATGAAAGCAAGATGCAATACATTTTCCAGGCGTTTAAGTCCAGAGGACAGTATGTGAATACTATTGTGGACGAACAGAATCCGAATGCTGCTAATTCAGGCGGAGTTACGGATATTAATACTCCCGGAGGCGGCGGCGACAGCGCTGTTCCGCAGAGCGTTGATGATCTGTATTTGTTCCTTGTGAACTACGCTGAGTACCAGGGGTTAGCCGACTCGATGTCCGTGGAGAACGGCGCTGCTCATCTGACTATCCGGTTTGATAACAGCGTTTTCTTTGATGGAAACAAATATATTCTCAAACCAGAAGGCAGAGAAGTACTTAATGGAATAATTCCCGCTATTAAGGCGGTTGAAAGCGGAATTTATTCAATGACAATTTCGGGACACACCGCAAAGGCTGTATCTGAAGTTAATGATTTCCAACTGTCATCGCTCAGAGCCTGCAGTGTGCAGCTTCACCTTGAAAATAACGATACTGTTTCTCCAAGCAAGTACAGGGTGAAGGGCTGCGGTCCGAATGAGCCTCTTGCAGGAAATACCGACCTCGCAAAGGAAAGACGAGTTGAAATAACTATTATTAAGAATGAGCTTGATCCGACTGACGAGAAGGTCATGATGGATATTATGAATCACGATTTCGGAGTGGGTTCGGGTGCGTTCGATCCCGATAAACACGATAAGAACGATATAAGCGTTCTTCCGGAAGGTTCTGCGGATAAAATCATTGGTCTTATTACGGATAAGTTTGAAGGTTCTTCAAACTATGTTGGTTATATCGGTCCTGAGGCTGTTGACGGAAGTGAGTTTATTGCGTCGGCTGAGGGAGAGAGTTCAGCGGAAGAGTAAGCAGCGGATTTGATATCCGTTTGATGGAGGGGTAGAATTTGGCTGGTGACGTACTAACACAAGCGCAAATTGATGAAATGCTCAAAAGCGTTTCGATGGGTGCCGAGCCTATTGTAACGCAAGCGGAAGAAGTGAAGGTCAAGGAGTATGATTTCCGTGCGCCTAAGAAATTCACCAAAGAGCAGATTAAAATTCTGGAGAGTATTTTTGAAAGCTATGCACGTCTTTTGTCGTCATATCTCACGGGTATGCTCCGACTGTACAGCAAGGTTACTCTTCTGAACATAGAAGAACAACGCTACAGTGAGTTCAACAATGCTTTGCCGGACTATGTTATCATGGGAATGGTGGATCTGGGTATCAAGAACGATGAAATCAGCGAAACTGACGTAATCGTTCAGATTTCCAACACTATTACATATACAATGATCGACAGACTGCTTGGCGGTAAGGGTGAGTTTTCGGATATTAACCGCGACTTTACGGAAATTGAAATCACGATTATGTCAGATATTATGAAGTCGTTTGCGGAGATGTTCAAAGAACCGTGGATGACACATATCGACCTTGAACCAAGGCTTATCGGAATAGAAACCAACTCAAGAGTGGTTCAGACTATTGGTCATGAGGACACGGTAATTATAGTAGCTCTTGAGGTTGAAATCAATAATCAGACGTCAATTGTTTCGGTATGTATACCTGCGATTAATCTTGATGAGATAATGGGCAAGTTCATTCCGAGATATACGCGCACAGGTCGTAAGACTGACGTAAATCGTGAACAGGAACGCCGTGATAATATTATGAGCGGTCTTAGTACGACCGACCTTGAGGTTAAGGCGGTTCTGGGAACGATAAATCTTGATTTGTACGAAGTGCTGACGCTTCAGATAAACGATGTAATTCCGCTTGACAAGAAAATTACAGAGAATATTGATGTCAAGGTCGGGGACAAGTTGTGGTGCAACGGAAAGGTCGGCACATACAATAACAAGAAAGCTATAATGATTGAAAATTTTATAGAGAATTGAGGTTGAGTAACTGATGGCAAATGACGAGAACATTGAGTTCAGTTCATATGAGATTGACGCAGTTGGAGAGATACTGAACATAAGTATGGGCTCCGCAGCAACCGCTGTATCTGAACTGCTCAATGCAAAGGTTTGGATTACAACTCCAAAGGTCAGTGTGGTTCAGGTAAAGGATCTGAATTATGACAACCTTGAGCCTGCGATTTGCGTTAAAATCGTTTATGTCGAGGGTATCACAGGTCTTAATATGATGGTTCTTAAGCAGAACGATGTTCAGCTTATCCTTAACCAGTTGCTTGGTAATCCGCTGGTCATTGATCCCGATTTCCAGTTCGACGAGCTGAATATAAGCGCTGTAAGTGAAATCATGAACCAGATGATGGGTGCTTCTGCAACTGCTTTATCCGATTTGCTTGGCACTAAGGTCGATATTTCCGTTCCGACGCCTTACATAATTGACAATACAAAGTTTGGCGATTTGTGCGAAATGGACGCCGAAGAAACCATTGTTGCGGTAATGTTCAATTTAAGAGTTGACGGCGTTATGGAGTCTGAGTTTATGTCAGTGCTTTCACTGCCGCTTGCAAAGACTCTTTCGGGAAAGATGATAGAGAAATTCTCAACTGAAGATGAGGAGGAAACGCCGGCTGTGTCTGCGCCTGCAGCTGCTATGACTGCTCCCACAGGGACTACTGCCGCAGCGCCCTCTGCACCATCTGCGCCTGCTGCGCAGCCTGCTCAGGCAATGCCTCAGATGCAGATGCCTATGGGAGAGATGCCGCAGCAGCCTATGTATCAGATGCCACCGCAGGGTGCAATGTACGGATATCCTAATCAGTATGCTGCATATGGCGCATATCCTCCGCCTCCACCACCACCTGTCAATATTCAGAATGCGCAGCTGCATCAGTTTGACGCTATGGATTTCGGCATTCCTGCCGACCAGAAGGACAATCTGAAGCTTCTGATGGGTGTTCCGCTGGAAATTTCCGTTGAAATCGGTACTGCAAAGCGCAAGGTTAAGGATATACTTGAATTTAATCAAGGAACGATTATTGAACTTGAGCGTCAGGCAGGCGCACCTGTTGACGTTGTTGTCAACGGCAATCTTATCGCAAGGGGCGACGTCGTTGTTATAGACGATAACTTTGCCGTAAGAATAACTGAAATTGTCAAGTCTAAGTTCATGGACAGCCTTGGCAAAGAATAAAATTCTGATATGTAAAATATTTCATCAAGGAGAGATATTATGGATAAGAAGATTTTGTTGGTTGATGACGCAGCGTTTATGAGAATGCTTATCAAGGACACTTTGACAAAGAATGGATATACAAATATCCTTGAAGCTGCTGATGGTGCTATCGCCTGCGATGTATATGCTGCTGAAAAGCCAGACCTGGTTATTATGGATATTACAATGCCGAACAAGACAGGCATTGACGCACTTAAGGATATCAAGGCAGGCGATCCTATGGCAAAGGTTGTTATGTGTTCTGCTATGGGTCAGGAAGCAATGGTCGTTGAAGCAATCAAGCTTGGCGCACTCGACTTTATAGTAAAGCCTTTCAAGGCAGACAGAATTCTCCAGACTGTTAAAAAGGTTCTCGGCTGATATTTCTGTATATTAAACAGGCGGGGAACATTTCCCGCCTTTTAGTTGTTAATCAGGAGTCTTGTTCGATTGATTCTTGTTTTTGCAAGCTGAAATATTCTGCTTAAAGGTACGTTTGCAGCACGGCTTATGGATATGGAAGGCTTTTTGTAAGGTGGGTTACTGTGGAATATTTTCAGATGATAATGGCACTTGTCGGAGTGCTGGCAATTGTATTCGTGCTGTTCTGGATAATGAAGAAATTCAATGCAAAGGTTGTTTTGTCCGACAGCAAGAATATGAAAGTACTGGAGCGAATAAATCTGGGTCCTGACAAGATGCTGCTGTTGGTGAGTATTTGTGGAAAGTGTATGGTTCTGGGAGTAACTTCCAATCATACGGAAAAAATCTGTGATCTGGAGCAGACCGAAGAAGAACTTATGGCAAACAAAGAGGGCAATCCTACGTTCACAGAGAGTTTCAGGACTATTCTTGAAAATATGAAGAAGAAAAAGTAACGGAGGTACAGATGCTTAAACGTTTATTTGAAACCGATAAAAAGCTTGTGCTGAAGTTTGCGATTTCGCTTATGCTGACGGTTATACTTGCCGTGATACTGTGTGCGTCGCTTACAAGCGTTACTTCTTATGCCGAAGCAGCAACAGGTTCAGCTGATGGCAGTGGGTATCAGGCAGGCGATTATATTGACGGCACGGAGATCACTACAAGTGATGACGTGGGTTCGTCTGTTCTTCAGGAGCTGATTGGCGTAGACGCTTCGCAGCCGTTGGAAGTAATTGTACTGCTGACGCTTATTGCGCTTGTGCCTACGCTTCTTATAGTGATGACAAGTTTCACAAGAATAATCATCGTGATGGGATTTCTGCGAAGTGCGATGCAGACGCAGAACACTCCACCAAATATGGTTATCACAGGTCTTTCTCTTATCCTCACTGTATTTATAATGGCTCCTGTTTTTTCTGAAATAAATGAAACGGCATATCAGCCGTATGTAAACGAGGAAATTACAATGGAAGAGGCTTTGACCCGATCTGTTGTGCCGCTTAAACGGTTTATGCTCAAACAGGTGACTAACAACGATCTGCAATTTTTCGTTGATTTGTCGGATACGGAAATTCCTGAGGGCGGTATGACCGATGAATACAAGGAAAATTCGCTGTCGCTTACGGTGATTGTTCCGACTTTTGTCGTCAGTGAGCTGAAGAGAGCATTTCAGATGGGATTTCTGATTTTTCTTCCGTTTTTGATAATAGATATCGTTGTGGGAAGTACGCTGATGTCAATGGGTATGATGATGCTGCCTCCTGCGATGATTTCAATGCCATTCAAGATTTTGGTATTTGTGCTTGCAGATGGGTGGAATTTGCTTATTGACGCACTTGTTGCAAGCTATAATTTGTAGCAGGGCTTGAGATTTTAAGGAGTAGGTATGACGCAGGACGAAGTAATGGAGATAATGCAGGCGGTTCTTATGCTTGCGTTCAAACTGGCTCTTCCCGTTTTGTTGGTGGCTATGATTGTCGGACTTATTATAGCTATTCTTCAAGCAGCAACACAGGTTCATGAACAAACGCTCAGCTTTGCGCCAAAAGCTATTGCGATTGGTCTTGTGTTGTTCTTTCTGGCTCCGTGGATGACAAACGAAGTGATTGATTTCATGGATTTTATTTTTGAAAAAATGGCAACAATTCCGCTTGCTTAGAGGTTTTTATTGTGTCTGAAATCTGGACAATCATTCAAACGAACTTCATTGTTCTGATATTGGTTCTGGCGAGGGTAACGGGAATTTTTACTTTTAATCCCATTTTTTCAAGAAGTGGTGTTCCGAATATGGTTAAAGTCGGGATATCGTTTGTTCTTGCTCTCGTAATGACGATAGGCAGCGATTTCAGCTACTATCAGATGCCTTCAGGAACTCTGCCGTTTGTGTTTGATTTTGTGAAAGAACTTCTGGTTGGCGCAATACTTGGTTTCTTCACGAACCTTATTATGCAGGTGTTCAGCCTTGCAGGTGAAGAAATTGATATGCAGATAGGTCTTTCTATGGGAAAGGCATATGACCCCACTTTTGGTAGCGCAGGCGTCACAACGCAGTTTTATAGTTACTGGTTTATTCTGTATTTCTTTACCGTGGGCGCACATGAAAGCTATATAAAGCTTTTTGGTGTTTCTTATGATAGCATTCCGCTTGGATATACAAGTTTTAATATGAATTTTCTGTATGTTATTCCTAGATTTTTTCAATCGGTTATGGAATTGGGACTGAAACTTGCCATGCCGATTATAATTGCGGAAATTGTTACAGAATTTTGCATCGGTGTGTTGATGAAGGCTGTGCCTACAATTCATGTTTTTGTTTTGAATATTCAGCTGAAACTGTTGGTTGGTTTTGTTGTTCTGACGGCAAGCTGCGGCGTTGTAGGAGAGTTTATTGATATGCTGATGGGGTTGCTGTTTGAGAATTTATATTCGCTGACGGAGAATTTCACAAGTCCTGCGGTAGTGGGAATGCTCTGTTAAATGACAGTGGTTTTTATGCATGAGTTTTTAACAGGATTGATTTTATGTTGAATTATAGCGGCAGTCTGACTGATTAGCAAGGCTGTTGCAGCAGAGGTGGATTGAATGGCAGGAGAAGAAAAAACCGAAAAAGCCACGCCGAAAAAGCGGACAGACGCCCGAAAAGAAGGCAATGTTCTTCAATCAAAGGAAATAGGCGTTGCGGTTTCGGTGCTTGGTATATTCGCATTCGTGCGGATAATGGCTGAGTTTATGATAAATAATCTCCTGTTGTATTTTCAGCGTTCATTTGAGGGACTTGGAACGTATGAGGTGAACAGCGAAACTATTATGCCGCTGTTTATCGACTTGATTACGGTGTTTGTATGCGTTGTAGGACCTGTATTGGCTGTTGCAATGGTAGTTGGTATTATACCGACTGTTGCACAGACAAAGGGTTTGTTCACAATGAAGGCTGTAAAGCCGAAATTCTCGAACCTTAATCCATTGTCGGGCATAAAAAAGATGTTTTCTATGCAGGCAGTTGTGGGAATTTTAAAGGGTCTGATTGAAGTTATCGTAATAGGAGTGATGGTTTACTCCGAGCTTTCCGACAGACTGCCGGTTATTATTTCGATGATTGACGCCGGAATAATGCAGGGCATGGCGTATACTGGTCTTGTGATTTATGACGTTGTAATGACGATTTGCATTCTGCTTGTTTTTGTTGCGGCAGGAGATTATCTGTTTCAGTGGTGGAATTTTGAAAAAAAGCTGAAGATGTCGAAGCAGGAAGTCAAAGAGGAATATAAGCAGACAGAAGGCGACCCTAAGATTAAGGGAAAAATTAAACAAAAACAAAGAGAAATGGCGCAGCGTCGTATGATGCAGGACGTACCCGGTTCTGACGTGGTTGTTCGTAACCCTACGCACTATGCTGTTGCTTTGAAATACGATCAGGATAAAAATAAAGCTCCCATGGTAGTTGCAAAGGGAAAGGATAACCTTGCGATGAGAATTGTCCGTGTGGCTGAAGAAAATGACGTTTACTGTATGGAAAATCCCCCGCTTGCAAGGGCGTTATATGCGCAGGTGGAGCTGGGGCATGAAATTCCGTATGAGTTGTATGACGCTGTGGCAGAGGTGCTTACAGTTGTTTACAAGCATAAGAATAAAACTATTCATGCTTGATTATTTGAAAGGTGGTGAGCAAATCCGATGGGTATGGTGAAGAAGATAATGAGCAACTCATTGGTGCTGTTCATAATCTTTATTGTTCTTGCAATTATCATTCCGCTGCCGTCATGGCTGCTGGACTTTTTGATTATGCTGAATATTGCGCTGTCGTTGATTATTCTTGTAATGACGATGTTTATAAAAGAAGCATTGGAATTTTCGGTTTTCCCGACGATTTTGCTTATGACGACAGTTTTGCGATTGTCGCTTAATATTTCGACAACAAGAGGCATTCTTTCAAGCGGCTATGCAGGCGAGGTTATAAAAGCATTCGGTAACTTCGTTATGGGCGGTGACGCAATTGTCGGATTTCTGATATTCATTATCATAGTTCTGGTAAACTTTATCGTTATTACCAAGGGTTCGGAACGTGTATCCGAAGTTGCGGCACGATTTACGCTGGACGCAATGCCCGGTAAGCAGATGGCAATTGATGCCGACCTTAACTCGGGCATCATCAACGAGGACGAAGCCAAGCGCAGACGTAACAATGTACAGCGTGAAGCGGATTTCTACGGCTCAATGGACGGTGCTACGAAGTTCGTTAAGGGTGACGCTATTATGTCGATTATCACAACGCTTGTCAATCTGATTGGCGGCGTTATCATCGGTATGATCCGTGACGGCGGCGACTTTATGACGATATTGAACACATACTCGCTGGCAACTGTCGGCGATGGTCTGTGTTCGCAAATTCCTGCGCTGCTGGTATCCATTGCAACAGGTATGATAGTTACCCGTGCTGCGAGTGATGACAGCCTTATGAGCGATTTGAAAACTCAGTTTACTGCACAGCCGTTCGTACTGCTGATTGCGGGAATTGTTGTACTTGTTATGATGTTTATACCGGGATTTCCGTGGTATGTAATGCTTGTTCTGGGAATTTTGCTGATTGTGGGAGCTATTCTCCTTGAGAGAAACAAGAAGAAAATGGTTGAACTGGAGCTTGCACAGAGAGCAAAGGCAGAACAGGCAGAGCTTGACAAACCTAAGACGGATAACGACTATTACCGTGATATAGATAACGTATTCAAGCTGCTGAATGTCGAGCCGATCGAAATGGAGTTCGGTTACAGTCTGCTGCGGCTTGTAGATGAGAAGAGCGGTGGAAACTTTATAGACCGTGTTGTTATTTTCCGAAAGCAGTTCGCTATGGATATGGGTATGGTAATCCCATCTGTACGAATGACGGATAACCCTGAGATCAACCCTAATCTTTATATTATCAAGATTAAGGGTGAAGAGGTCGCAAGGGGAGAGATACTGGTTGACCATTATCTTGCGCTTGACAGCGGCGATGTTTCGTCCGACATTGACGGAATTGACACCGTAGAACCTGCATTCGGACTTCCTGCAAAATGGATTTCCGAAGATAAGAAGATTATGGCTGACGTGGCAGGTTACACGCTTATCGACCCTGTGTCCGTTATGATAACGCACTGGAGCGAAGTTATGAAGCGATATGCTCATGAGATGCTTTCTCGTCAGGACGTAAACACGATGGTTGAGAATGTCAAGAAGATAAACCCGATTGTTGTGGAGGATCTTATTCCAAAGGTTATATCTGTGGGATATCTTCAGAAAATCCTTGCCAATCTGCTGCGTGAGGGCATTCCGATAAGAGATCTTGAAACAATTCTTGAAACACTGGGTGACCATACAAACGTGCTTAAGGACGTTGATATTGCAACAGAGTATGTGCGTCAGGCACTCAAGCGAACCATTACTCACCGTTTTGCAGAAGCAAATTCACTGCGTGTTATCACGCTTGATACACAGATAGAGGATATGATAGTAAGCGCAGTGAAGAAGAATGACCAAGGAAGCTATCTTGCGATGTCGCCTGATCTTATTCAGAGCATTGTAAACGCTACTAACATTGAGATTGATAAAATCAAGGACGTTATTCCGACTGTTATTATTCTTACAAGTCCTGTTGTACGAATTTATTTTAAAAAGCTGACAGAACAGTTCATTTCTAATATCACTGTGTTGTCGTACAGCGAAATTGATTCGTCAGCGCAAATCCAAGCAATTGGTAATATTTCCCTGACCGCCAGACCGCAGGCAATGTAAAGCCGCATGGCTGTAATTCATCGCTTTGAGATGCAAACAGCCGTTTTGTCGGTCGCAGGACTACTGTCACGATGAATTGGGGGTGCATAAATCGTGGGTTCTGAATTCAACAACACCGAACAGGTTGTGCTGTATCAGCAGAACGGCGATATTGTGCTGCGCAATGAAATTGTGCTGAAGAATATGAGTCTTGTCCGCGCGAGCGCTATGTCAATGCGCAATATGTATATCAAATTCTGTGAACCTGAAGATATTGTGAACGAGGGCGTTATTGCTCTGATGGACGCAATAGAAAGCTTTGACCCGTCAAAGGGCGCAAAGTTTGAAACATATGCTACTCTTAAGATCAGAGGGGCAGTGATAGACTATATCAGAAAGCAGGATTGGGTTCCCAGAAGTATCAGAAAATTTGCCAAAGAACTTGACAAAGCCAATCGTATGTTGTATAATTTAAATGGTAGAGCGCCGACAAATTCCGAGCTTGCAGAGTATATGGGACTGTCGGAGGACGTTCTTCTGAAAAATATGGCAGAGTGTTCGGGAACGCTTGTGATGTCGTTTGAAGAACTGCTGTATGAGGATAATATAGACGAGCCTGCAATGGATAATCCGACAGACGGCGCTCTGATGAACAGTGAACTGAAAAATGTGATTGCGCAAGCTGTCGATGCACTTAAAGAAAAGGAACGTCAGGTTATTCTTCTTTACTATTATAAAAATCTCAAATATTCTGATATCGCCAAGGTGCTTGGCGTTACTGAAGGCAGAGTGTGCCAGATACATACAAAGGCTGTGCTGGCACTGAAGGCTCAGTTGTCATCTTATTTTACGGGAGGAGAGTCCAAGTGAACCGAGGTTATTATTATGCTGCGAACGGAATGCTCAATGCACAGAGGAAACTGAATACTATCGGCAACAATCTTGCCAATGTCAGCACTTCCGGATACAAACGTGATACTGCGGTTGTCGGCACTTTCAAAGAGCAGATGATTCTTGTAAAGCACCGTGAGGAACTGTCGGGAACATTTTCTCACCGTTATATCGATACTTCATATACCGACCTTCAGCAAGGGACTTTCGAATTTACGGAAAGTCCGTTTGATGTTGCGATAAACGGTGATGTTTATTTCAATGTTGCAGGCTATAACGGCGAAACAATGCTTACCAGAAACGGTGACTGGGAGCTTGACGATGAAGGCTATCTGTGTGCGTCTACTTCGGGCAGAGTGCTTGGAGAAAACGGTGAAATTTACCTTGGAAACAAGGATTTTGTTATCGATGTTGACGGCACGATTTATCAGGACGGTGTTGCGGTAGACAAACTGCTGCTTAGTTATATTGACCCCGAGGCAGACGTTACGAAGTTCGGTGTGAATATGTTTTCAAGTGTGAATGCAGGACCTGTCCCCGAAGGTACACGCTATGATATCGTTCAAGGGGCATTGGAGCGTTCGAATGTTGACTGGAACTATGAACTTAATATGCTTATGGAAGCAAACAGACTTTATGAAGCTAATTCATCGGTGCTGAAGCTTATAGATCAGCTTAACCAAGGTTCTAACAGTCTTTGCAAAAAGGCTTGATAACGAAAGGCGGATAATATGAATATATCGTTCCATACAGGCAAAAGTGCTATGGTTGCTCAGGCTAAGGCACTGAATGTGTACGGCAATAATATAGCTAACATAAACACTGTTGGTTATCAGCAGCTTCGTCCATCTTTTTCGGATTGTATCTACGAAACTTACAGACGTACCGAGGAGGACGTTCAGACGGGTCACGGTACTTATGTTCAGAAAACAGATTTGATGTTCGGTGAGTCGATGTTCACCGAAACGGGAAGTATGCTTGATTTCGCTGTTGCAGGCGAAGGTTTTTTCGCTGTTGAAGATCGCTACGGAGAAGTGAATTACACTCGTGACGGTGCATTCAGTATGACGCTCACTGCTGATACCGAAAATGATGTTGATGAGAACGGCAATCCTAATTGGTATCTTGTTTCGGGTTCGGGCGAGTATGTTCTTGACGGCGAGAAGCAGCGGATTACAGTTCCGTTTGATGACGCTCATAACAATGTTGATTATGGTGCGCTTAAAGCAAAGGTTGGAGTATTTGAGTTCCCTAATCCTTACGGAATTGAGGCAATGGGTTCAAACCGTTATCAGGAAACGCTCAGAAGCGGTGCGGCTGTCTATAATGAAAATGCGTCGGTTCTTCAAGGGTGTCTTTGTGCGTCAAATGTTGACCTTGCAACACAGATGGTAAAGCTGATTGAAACCCAGCGCTCATATCAGCTCAGTTCCCGTGTGGTAACAACCTCTGACGAGCTTGCAAGGATTGCAAACAATCTTCGCTGATTTAACACAGGAAGGTTTACAGGAGGGGAAAATAAATGCTGAAGAATTATGAGGAACTTTCTCCTGTCGCTATTGACTGTCTGAGGGAGATCGGTAATATCGGTTCGGGAAGTGCGGCATCATCTCTGTCACAGATGTTGGGGAAGAACATTGAGATGCACGTTCCGGACGTCAGGGTGCTTGATTATCAATCCGTAATTGATGAAATGGGCGGTCCCGAAAAAGTTATTACGGGTATTCTTGTTACGCTTTGCGGCGATATCAGCGGAATGATTATGTTCCTGCTTGAAGATACGTTTGCAAAGGTTGTGTTAAGCACGTTCTTAGGCAAGGAAAATGTTAATGTTGTGCACCTTGATGAATGTGATTTTTCTGCTATAAAGGAAATGGGAAACATTATGGCAGGCTCTTATCTTGGCGCAGTTTCGACATTGACGGGACTTACCATTGATATGAGTGTTCCGTCAATGACTGTGGATATGATGGGTGCTATTATGAATGCGCCTATGATAGAGTTTTCCGAGGTCGGAGATAAAGTGCTGTTTATAAACGATGGTTTTGTAATTGACGATGTTGACATTAAATCCAATATTATTCTCATTCCTACTGTCGAATCGCTTGACATTCTTATGAAAAAACTTGGTGTTGTATGATGGGAAATATAACGATAGGAATTGGTGATTTAAAAGTCTGTAAAGCCCCTGATGTACTTGTAACCTACGCTTTGGGTTCGTGCGTTGGTGTGTGTTTGCTGGACGAAGTCACGGGAATTGGCGGTTTGTCGCATATTATGCTGCCAGAAAGTACAGAAGTAAGTGCAAAAACTTCGCCAATGCGATTTGCTGATATTGCGCTGCCGCAGCTTGTGAAAGAAATGGAGTCGCTTGGTGCAAATAAAGCGAGGCTTACTGCGAAAATTGCGGGTGGAGCGACTATGTTTGCGATTTCAAGCGATAAGTTCAATATCGGCGAGCGGAATGTTGCCGCTGTGAAAAAGTTTCTGAGAGAGAACAGGATACCTATTCTGGCTGAAGATACCGGTCTTGATTACGGAAGAACTCAGCTGTTTTATCCCGAAACAGGAGTTATGGAAATCAGAGCGGCAGCAAAGGGTACGAAGATGTTTTGAATAAAAATTATCGCCTCCGAAAGGTTTTCGGAGGCGGTTTTTCATAAATCGGCAGTCATACAGTAATCATGTCACGGAATTTCTGAAAAGTTGCTTCGCCTATTCCTTCAACGCGAAGAACTTCTTCAATTGTTTTAAATCCGCCTTTTTCTTCACGATATCTGATAATCGCAGCGGCTCTTGACTCGCCGATTCCGTCCAGCTGCTGAAGTTCAACGGAAGATGCAGTGTTGATATTTATTTTCTCTGTGACAACAGGTGTTTGCGATGATTGCGGAATTTTCGGATTTTGTCGTGAGATTTCAGAAAATGAACTGCTCAGACCGGAAATAGTGTTCGGATATTCTATTATATCGCCGTTTTCGTATTCTATTCGTGTGATGCCTTCAAGATATGTTATTTTATAAGTCTGCTCTGACATCGGAATAAAATTGAAAACGAACAATACAATTGATAAACCAATAACCGTTGCAAACATCGTAATACATATGCGATAATAGGTCTTTGATGGTTTATTATCGCCGTTTTTGTTATTAACTTCTTTCATTGCGTTTATCCAAGAATTTTCTTTGCGTCAGCACGCAGCCGTTCAACGTTAATGGGTTTTAAAATATAGTCGTGAACACCCATAGACATAATTTCTTTGACTTTTTCATTGTCCGATACACCCGTGAGGAAAACAACGGGGATATTTTTAGTGCTTTCGTTTTCTCTGAGCTTTTTCAGTACGTCTGCGCCTGACATTCCGGGCATCTCGTAGTCAAGAAAAATCAAATCACAGGTCTTGTTCCGAAAATAATTGAGTGCCATTAACCCGTTTGCCATAGTTGTAACTTCATATTTATCTCCAAGGAAATCTTTGATAAGTTTCAGAACATTACGGTCGTCGTCAATTGCAATAATATGTTTTCGGGGAGCAATATTAAATTCCTCTTGAAGCTCCTTAAGAAGGCTGTCAAGGCTCATGTCAAAATCTTCCATACAAGCACCTCTTTCGTTAAGAAATATGTCGGGTAATTATAGAACCAAAAAATGATAATCCGCCTTATTATAGTCAACTGCCTTGTTATAATTATAACATATTATTATCTGAAAATCAAGACTATTTTAAACGCAATATCAGCAATGATAAAGCCCCTAACTTTTTAAGTGAGGGGCATCAGTTTGTAGACAAACCTCATTTTGTGTTGATTTATCAAAAAAAGGGGTTTGGGGGCGTAGCCCCAA
>CAZTRH010000009.1:0-38955 GCA_964616605.1 uncultured Ruminococcus sp. | reverse complement strand
CCATTACGCATATGACGAATATACCGTAATGGATACGGTTATAATGGGTAATCAGCGTCTTTATGACATCATGAAAGAAAAAGACGCACTGTATGCAAAAGAAGATTTTTCTGACGAGGACGGCGAGAGAGCGTCGGTGCTTGAGGGCGAATTTGCTGAGATGAACGGTTGGGAGGCTGAAGCGGACGCTTCTAAGCTTGTGCAGGGTCTGGGACTTCCCGAAGAAATTATGTATCAGCAGATGTCGTCGCTTACGGGTAACGAAAAGGTGAAGATACTGCTTGCTCAGTGCCTGTTCGGAAATCCCGATATAATTCTGATGGACGAGCCTACTAACCACCTTGACGTTGAGGCAGTGTCATGGCTGGAGGAGTTTCTTGCGGATTATTTCGGAACGGTTATTGTAGTATCGCATGACCGTCACTTCCTCAATAACGTCTGCACGCATATTGTCGATATCGATTACGGCAAAATCAAGATGTATGTCGGAAACTATGAGTTCTGGTATGAGAGTTCTCAGCTTATTCAGAGAATGATTAAACAGCAGAACAAAAAGGCAGAGGAGAAAATCAAAGAGCTGCAGAACTTTATTGCACGATTTTCAGCTAATAAGTCAAAGTCCAAGCAGGCAACTTCGCGACGCAAGCTGTTGGATAAACTCACCGTTGAGGAGATGCCGGCTTCTTCCCGTAAGTATCCGTATATCGGATTTGATATGGAGCGAGAGGCAGGAAAGGATATCCTTCAGGTGACGGGACTTTCCAAAACTATTGACGGCGTTAAGGTGCTGAACAATGTGTCGTTTACGGCTTCGAAGGGTGACAAGATAGCGTTTGTAGGTACAAATGAAATTGCAATCACAACGCTTTTCAAAATACTTATGGGCGAGCTTGAACCCGATGAGGGAAGCTACAAGTGGGGCGGTACTATCTCGGTGTCGTATTTCCCGAACGACAACAGCGAGTTCTTTAACGACTGTGATTTGTCAATTATCGACTGGATGCGGCAGTATTCAACGGACGAAACGGAAAGCTACCTGAGAGGGTTCTTAGGCAGAATGCTGTTTTCGGGAGATGATGTGTTTAAACCTGTAAAGGTGCTGTCGGGCGGTGAAAAGGTGAGATGTATGTTCTCCAGAATGATGCTGTTCCAGAGCAATGCACTTATTCTCGATAGACCGACAAACCATCTTGACCTTGAGAGTATTACCGCGGTGAATAACGGACTTGCCGAATTTAAGGGAAACATTTTGTTTGCAACACACGACCACGAAATTCTTGGAACGGTCGCTGATCGTATTATTGAAATTACCGATGACGGCTGTTATGATCGTCAGGGATCTTATGATGATTATATACAGTGGCGGCACGAGAATGTGGGCGGTACGCTTGCTCTGTAATTGAGTTTTCCTATCTGAATTTTATACGAAAGGAGCGCTGGATTTGAATTATATCATTCTTGATATGGAGTGGAATCAGCCGTATGGCGGAACAAAATTGGTGCAAAACCCTGTGGTGTTGCATGGCGAGATTATTCAGATTGGCGCAATCAAAGCTGACGAGAATTTCAATTACCTTGATAAAATCAAGCTTTCGGTACGTCCAAAGTACTATAAGCATATGAATCCACACGTTGAGAAAATAACGGGGATCACCAGCAATCAGCTTATGCAGGGCGAAACCTTTCCGCAGGCATTCAAGCGATTCAGCGCATGGTGCGGAGAAGAGTTCCGCTTTATAACGTGGGGATTTGACGACGTGGGTGTGCTGTCGGACAACCTTGCTCTTCACGGTCTTAACTCGTCATACGGAAGCGATTACATCAATCTTCAGCTTATTTATAACCGACAGGTAAACAGTGAACATTTGCAGTGCGGACTGTCAACAGCCGCCGAAAATCTTGGTATTCCTGTTGATGTGAGAGTTCATGACGCTCTGAATGACGCCTATCTGACTTTTGAAATATGCCAGAAGCTGGATATGGCTCTGGGAATTGCAGAATATTCAACTTATTCTGCGGCAGTGCCTGTGCCGTTGTTCAAAGATGCAATTTCAGATGTCGATATCAAGCACGTTTTGTACGACAGACGTGTTATGAATTTGTTGTGTCCCGAATGCCACAAGAATGGAAAAGATATAAAGCTTGTCTTTTGTGAATGGGTGTTCGGCAGTTCAAAAACGTGCCGTTCTATCGGAAAATGCAATGAGTGCGGTGCAGATTATGTCGTTCGCTTTAAAGGAACAAAGCGGTCAGAAAACAATTACACGGTCGTAAGGAGTGTTTTGCCTGCTGCGGAACAGGATATTCTGAATCACGAAAACAAACTGAAAAAACGTGAGGAGCGCAAAAGAAAAGCCGCACTTTCTGGACGAAAAAAAACTGGCAGCGTTTCGGAAAATATGGAGAACGAGCCATGACTTATGAGATAAAGCAGGTTGACAGCGAGAAAACGCTGAAAACTGTTCTTGATATGTGCTATTCAATTCTCGGAGAACATCACGAGGGACTGTATTCGTATAAAGCATGGTGCAGAAGGCTTGAACATAACTATCTTATGCTGTATGCACTGTGCGAAGGCGAACCTATTGCCGCGGTACTCGGCAGAGTCGAAAGCAGCTGTGGCGTTGTTGTGGGTTTTGCGGCCTGCAAAGAAAAGTTCAGACGTCAGGGCGTTACTTCCGCTCTCATGCGGGCTTTTGAACATTCGGCGGCTTCCCGTGGGTTTACAAGCGTTACGCTTACAAGCTATAATGACGCATGGAAGTTCTATCAGTCGCTGGGTTACTCTGTGTTGTCTGACAAACTGGGACGCAAGACTTATCAAAAGATAATCGGGTAAAACTCTTTGGATTTTTAGTGAAACGAGAACCTTAACCGAATTAAAAACAAAAACCTTGCATAAACTGTCATACAGGACAGAATGTGAGGTTTTTACTATGGTATTCAGCTTTAATGACTTGAAGTGCAAAGAGATAATCAATGTAAAAACAGGCGCAAGACTGGGGTATCCCGATGATATCGAGTTTGATAATTGTACAGCGAAAATTTGCAGGCTGATTGTGTTCGGGAGAGCAAAGTTTTTCGGGTTGTTCGGCAGGGAAGAAGATTTGTTTATCAGATGGTGCGATATTGAAGTAATCGGCGATGATACTATTCTTGTTTCTTGCGATATGCCGTGTGAATGCACAAAAAGGCGTGGAAAAGGCTTTGGAAGTTTGTTTAAATAGACGAAAAGAAAGTGCTTGATATTCGAAGAGATATATGGTATAATATTAAGGTGATTTGTTTTTGGATATTTTTTGAAAACAATCATAAATACGAACACACGTTCCGATAATTTTTCTAAGGTGCGTTTATTGCTGGAGCAATGGACGGTAGGTTTTTAAAAATGTGCCGTTGATTTCTGTTGACTGTTCGGCTGTAACGTTTGAAAAACGGTTTCGGAGCGGAGGGAAAACCAGAATACGGAGGAAAAAATTATGGCAGTAGTATCAATGAAGCAGCTTCTTGAGGCAGGTGTACACTTTGGTCACCAGACCAAGCGTTGGAATCCTAAAATGGCTCCTTACATCTTCACAGAGAGAAACAGCATCTACATCATCGACCTTCAGAAGACTGTAAAGAAGCTCGATGAGGCGTACAATTTTGTTCATGAAACAGCAGCAAACGGCGGCGAAATCCTTTTCGTCGGCACAAAGAAGCAGGCTGCTGATTCCATCAAGGAAGAGGCTGTTCGTGCAGGCGCACACTATGTAAACGCTCGTTGGCTCGGCGGTATGATGACAAACTTCAAGACGATTCAGAAGAGAATTGCACGTCTTGAGCAGCTCCACAGAATGGAGAGCGACGGCACATTCGACCTTCTGCCCAAGAAGGAAGTTGTTAAGCTCAATCTTGAGATTGAGAAGCTTGAGAAGTTCCTTGGCGGTATCAAGAATATGAAGAAGCTCCCCGCAGCTCTCTTTGTTGTTGATCCCCGTAAGGAGAAGATTGCAGTTGCAGAAGCAAGAAAGCTCGGCATTCCTGTTGTAGCTATTGTTGATACAAACTGCGATCCTGATGAGATCGACTATGTAATTCCCGGCAACGATGACGCTATCCGTGCAGTTAAGCTGATTTCCGGCGCAATGGCTGACGCTATTATTTCCGCTAATCAGGGCAGCGCAACTGCAGCAGAGCAGGCTGTTGAGGAAGAAGCTTAATCGGGTTTTTTATGCGGTTAAGATTTTGACCGGATAGATACGTTTTTTAGCGTATATTATTCTGCTGCGGCGGTATGAGTTATTGCATACAGCGCAGCGAATGGCGGCACAGCAGCATGAAAAGCTGCTGTAATGCTGATTTTCAGATAAAGGTCTTTTAATGTTTTTAAGGAGAATGTAAAATGGCTAATATTACACCACAGGATATAAGAGAACTCCGTGATATGACAGGCTGCGGTCTGAAGGATTGCAAGTCTGCTCTTGAGGAAACAAACGGCAATCGTGACGAAGCTGTGAAGATTCTTCGTGAAAAGGGTCTTACAAAGGCTGCCAAGAAGGCAGGCAGAATTGCAGCTGAGGGCGTAGTTAAGGCTAAAGTTAAGGGCGACACAGGTGTTGTTGTTGAAGTAAACTGCGAAACTGACTTTGCTGCTAAGTCTGACAAGTTCCTTGCTCTGGTTGAAGTTGTTGCTGATACAATTCTGGATAACGATGTTGCTGATGTTGACGCACTTGCAGACTGCACAGCAAGCGGAACTTCTGAGAAACTCGGCGATTACCTTACAAACCAGATTGCAACACTCGGTGAGAATATCAAGATCCGTCGTTTCACTAAGATGAATGGTACTCTTGTTCCTTATATGCACGATGGCGGCAGAATCGGCGCTATGGTAAAGATTACCACAGATAAGGCTGATGACGCTGAAATTATTGCTTGCGCTAAGAACGTAGTTCTTCAGATTACCGCAATGAATGCACAGTATGTTTGCAGACACTGCGTTCCTGAGGACGTTATCGCAAACGAGAAGGAAGTACAGACTAAGCTTGTTGAGCAGGAAGGCAAGCCTGCTAATGTAGCTGAGAAGATCGTTGAAGGTCGTATGAGAAAGTTCTACGAGGACGTATGTCTTCTCGATCAGGCATACTTCAAGGACGACAAGATGTCCGTTGGCAAGTATGTTGAGAGCGTAGCTAAGGCACAGGGTGCAACACTTTCAATTGAAGATTTCGTTCGCTATGAGCGTGGCGAGGGAATTGAGAAGAAGCAGGACGATTTCGCTTCTGAAGTTGCACAGCTCGCAGGCAACTAAAGATTTCAAGGCTCTCCTGATTGGAGAGCCTTTTTGAAATATTTATATTTTTTTAGCTTTTAGCTCTTTATATTTCTTTTTCGTAGCTTCCCCGCCTCTGATATGTCGTTCAAGTTTATTTTTATTAAGAACAGCCTTGACTTCGTTGTAAAGAGTCAGATTTGTTTTTTCCAGCTTTGTGGTTATGTCCTGATGAACGGTGCTTTTACTTATTCCGAATTGCCTTGCGGCGGCTCTTACTGTTGCATTGTTTTCAACTATGTATAGTCCGAGAGTTACACATCTTTCCTGATTGCTTTCGCCGCATTGTTTCAAAATATTCCCCCCCTAAAAATGTTAATCACCCACAGGATATATCAGAGGTGACAATGCAGCAGCATGGATAATATCGTTATTTCAGATTTAATCTCATGGCTGCCCGACATTTAATAATATGATGACAAGTTGCAGTTTATGCAGATATATTATCTGTCTTTGTCAGAAAGGAATTGTATGGAATTGTTTCAATTCAGTCCTAAAATCGAGGCTGCTGCCGAACGTGCAATGAAAAAGTGCCGTGAACCGTTTGCGGAGCTTGACAGGCTTTGCGAATATAATGGCAGGCGAGTACTTAAGGCGTTCATTGATAACCGTGTAAGCGAAATGCACCTTAAAGGTACAACGGGTTATGGATACGGGGACGAGGGCAGAGATAAGCTTGACGCTGTTTTCGCTCAGGTATTAGGAGCAGAGGACGCACTGGTGCGTCATAACTTTGTAAACGGCACACATGCAATTGTGACGGCTTTGTTTGGTGTGCTGCGCGGCGGCGACAAGGTTCTTTTTACGACAGGAATGCCGTATGATACCATACAGGACGCTGTTTTCGGTGAGAATGTCGGTTCACTTGCGGATTATGGGATAACAAGTTCTGTTGTGGAGCTTGACAAGCAGGGAATGCCCGACTATGAGGAAATTGCTAAGCGCTGCAGCGGTATTTGTGTAGCTTATATACAGCGTTCGAGGGGATATTCACTTCGCCCGTCTTTCGATATTGATATTATAGGGAAGATAATTGAAACAGTGAAGTACAATAATCCCGAATGCGTTGTCCTTGTGGATAACTGCTACGGCGAACTGGTTGAGGACAGAGAGCCAACAGCGGTAGGCGCAGACCTTATTGTAGGCAGCCTTATAAAGAACCTTGGCGGCGGCATTGCAGAAACAGGCGGTTATATTGCGGGACGTGCCGACCTTATAGAGCAGTGCGCATTCAGACTTACTACTCCCGGAGCAGGAAAAGAAGTCGGCTGCACACTCGGTCAATCCAGAGGAATGTATCTGGGACTGTTCCACGCACCCGAAGCGGTATGCGCCGCTCTTAAAACTTCTGTGTTTGCTGGTGCGTTCTTTGAGGAACTGGGATTTGAGGCTTTCCCGAAATATAACGAAAAACGCACGGATATCATTTCGGCTCTGAAGCTTGGCGGAGAAAAACAGCTTATCGCTTTTTGCGAGGGAATACAGAGCGGTTCTCCGGTGGATAGCTTCGTAAGTCCCGAACCGTGGGATATGCCAGGCTACGACAGCAAGGTAATTATGGCGGCAGGTGCATTTACGATGGGTTCTTCAATCGAACTTTCCGCTGATGCACCGCTAAGAGAGCCGTATGCGGTATGGCTTCAGGGAGGACTGACTTTTGCAACGGGCAAGACGGGAATTATGCTTGCGGCAAAGCGTATGGAAGAATCGGGGTTGATATGAACGGAACCAAACGCACACATTATCTTGCGTGTGGCGGAAGCCTTGTGCTGATGTTCGTGTTTCTCGCACTTTTTGTAAAAACACGCAGCGATGTGCTGCTTGTTATCGGAATTATAATGATGAACGCAGCGTTTCAGCTGATTTCAAGGTTGCTTGTAGGGACGCTGTGCGAGGGTGCATTTGAAAATGGCGTTAATTCATCGTCTGATTGGTTTAAAACATCGGATTTTGAAGATAGACTGTACGGTTCACTTAAAATAAAGCGGCTTAAGGAAAAACTGCCGGGAACTGAAAGGACAAATTTTACACCGCAGAAAAACGGACTGCAGGATATAATAGATTGCGGCTGCAAAATAGAAGTAGAACACGAAGTCTGCATTCTGACAAGTATTATAAGTGTTTTTCTGGCTATCCCTTTCGGGTATGTGGGATTGTTTGTTACGGCGGCAGTGCTTTGCATTGTATATGATATGGCGTTTGTGTGTGTGCAGCGGTTCAACCGCCCACGGCTTGTGACTTCTTCCCTTAAACTAAATGCAAGATTTTTTGAGAAAATGGAAGCTGCACGACTTGAAGAACATAACAGCGAAAACGCAAATTCTGCGCAGCTTATACAGGACGCCGATGAATGTGAGGAAAGCGATAAAGCGGAAAATTCCGTTGATGAAAGTAGCGCAGACGAAGTTCTGAATGATAGCGAGGAGATAATAAAATGATAAAAAGCATGACAGGTTTTGGCAGGGCGGTAGAAGTACTCAACGGCAAATCAATAACTGTTGAAATACGTTCGGTGAACCATAGATACTACGAGGTTTCCAGCAGAGTTCCTCGTTCGTATTCGTTTGCGGAAGAAAAACTCAAGAATTTGCTTAAAACAAAAATTTCCAGAGGAAAAGTGGAAGTTTCGGTGCTTGTTCAGAACACAGAAAGCAGTCAGCCTGATGAGAAAATCATAATGAACAGGGAGATTGTGAAGGCTTACATTGACGCTCTGCGTGAGGTAAAGGACGAGTTTTCGCTTGTGGACGATTTATCATTGTCAGCGGTTATGCGGCTTCCCGACGCTTTCACGGTTGTGAAGTCTGAACAGGACGAGGAACAGATGTGGCTTGATCTGGAAAAAACAGCTAATGAGGCGCTTGATAATTTCATTGCAATGCGTGAAAACGAGGGTGCAAGAATGAAGGCTGATATTGCTGAGCGACTGAAAACAATTGAAAGCAATGTTGCTGTCGTGGAGGAGCGTTCGCCGAAGATAGTAGAGGACTACCGCAAGCGTCTGTATGACAGAATGTGCGAAGTGCTTGAAGGAAAATCTGTTGACGAAGGAAGAATACTTCTTGAAGCAGGCATTTTCTCTGAAAAGACTGCTGTTGACGAAGAAACAGTGCGGCTTCGCAGCCATATTGCACAGTTCCGTGAGCTGCTTGAAAGCGGCGAACCTGTTGGCAGAAAGCTTGATTTCCTTGTTCAGGAAATGAACCGTGAAACAAATACAATAGGCTCTAAGGTTCAAGATATTGAGGTTACGAAGATTGTAGTTGACCAGAAGAGTGAGATTGAGAAAATACGCGAGCAAATCCAGAATATAGAATAAATTTTTAAATAACTATTGACAAAATCGCTTTAACGTATTATAATAGTGTCATACGGGAGTATCCCGTAAATAAATCTGTTTCGGGGCGGGGCGAAATTCCCCACCGGTGGTAAAGTCCACGAGCGGCACTGCGGAAAGTGCTGCTGAATTGGTGAAATTCCAATACCGACGGTATAGTCCGGATGAGAGAACAGAACACAAATATTAAATGGCGAGTTAGTATTTGCGTCCCCGATTTTGCTTCTGCGAAATCGGGAATTGTTTTCTGAAGAGTTGTATCCCCTGAGGAAAGGACTTTTTATGGAAAAAACGATTGGGCAAACGAAAAGGGTCAATGTAAGGCGACTGGTGTTTACAGCGTTATTGAGCGCATTGTCAGTGGTTCTGGCAGAAGTGTTGAAGTTTAAAGTGCCTGTTATGCCGTCTTTTATTAGCTTTGACTTTTCAGATGTGCCTGCGATGCTGGCTTCTTTGACGATGGGTCCTGTGTCGGGTGTGTTTGTGTGTCTTATCAAGAACATTTTCGGGTGCTTTTCGACAAGCACGGGCTGTGTGGGCGAACTTGCGAACTTTATTCTGGGGGTTGCTCTGGTGCTGCCTGCGGGAATTATCGCTCATAAGAGCAAAAAACTGTCCAGAGCGGTTGTTGGCTGTGTGGTTGGCGCAATACTTATGGCGGCGTTCAGCTTTTTGTCAAACTATTATATAGTTTACCCGATTTATGACGCAACAGTGCTGCCAACGGAAGCGATTGTGGGAATGTATCGGAAAATTCTTCCGAGCGTCAATTCGCTGTGGCAGTGTCTGCTGGTTTTCAATGTGCCGTTTACATTCGTAAAGGGAATTATTGCGGCGATGTTTTCATTGCTTTTGTATAAACACCTCCGTCCGGTTTTCAATAATATTTATAGGGAGCAGAAATGACTTTTCAATCAGCCTTGGGGCATTTCAAGACAATTACAAAGCACCGTCACAAGGTGCTGGAACATTGCATTAAAGCAGGTATTCCAATTCAGGGACTGCTGCATGATCTTTCAAAATATTCGCCTACGGAATTTCTGGCAGGAGCGGAATACTATCAGGGAACGCGTTCACCGAATGAAAGTGAACGTGAAGCAAACGGATATTCCGTTGCTTGGCTTCACCATAAGGGAAGAAACCGCCATCACTTTGAGTACTGGACGGACTATGACCCTGTTACAAAATTGGTTTCTCCTGTAAAAATGCCGCTTGAATATGTTGTAGAGATGTTCTGCGACAGAGTTGCGGCAAGCAAGATTTATCTTGGTGATGATTACACGGATAATGCGCCGCTTGAATATTTCCTCCGTGCAAAAGCAAGGAGAATTATTCACCCGGATACGTCACGGCTGCTTGAAAGTATGCTTACTATGCTTGCACAGCAGGGGGAGGAAAAGACTTTTGCTCGTATTCGCCGTATGATGAAGCGTCATTATGAAACTCTTGCTACTGCGTTAATAAAGTAAATATCAAAGCCGCCTTCATATGAGGGCGGCTGTTTTTTAGTATGCATAAGAGGATTTGTATTCGGCTTCGGGATAAAAGAAGGCGGCTATTTCCTCGGCTGAATATCCCGATTTTGCAAGGAAAACTGCCGCATTAACACTCAGTCCCATATTCTCGCCGACGCCTTTGCAGGAAAAATAGAAAGTATCGTCTGTGTATTCAATGATTATTGCACGAGATGGAAGATTAAAGAGCTTTTGGAGCTGTTCTCCGCTTATTTCCCGTGAGCAGAACTCAATGCTTCTGAGTGAAGATGTTTTTTCATAAACCGCATTAGTAAACCATTGTTCACAGTCAGAAGGCGCTTTAACAGCTCCCATTGCCTGCCAGACTTCTTCTGCGGTAAACGCATAACGACCGATACTGTCATAAGCTTCCGCATCACAAAGCAGCAGCACTGACGGGCAATGCGGATACGGGTCGGTTACGCCTGTGGAGAGCCTGCATAATTTGCAGTCGAAAATACTGCCGTTTATCGTCAGCGGTCGGCTGTATTGCGCGGCTTGGTATAGTTTTTCGTTCAGCGCAAGGTCGCCGTTATCGGGTATATACGGGAAACTGTCGTTTGCAGCAAAATCAGCGCCATAATACTGTGAAGAGTTTTCAGCAGTACGGTTATCAAGATGATAAAGCATTTTTGTTTTCATGGCCGCTGCAATTACGCTAAGGCTCTCGTGTGTCGGGGTTTCGCCATGTGGCAGCATTCCTCGTATGCAGCCTGTCAGAAATTCATCAAAACTTACAAGCAGAATTTTATTTTCATTAGGAAAATAAACGCTTATCTGCGGCGGTGTTATTTGAATGGAGTCGGGTAAGCGGTTGTTGGAAGATGCTTTAATGTGTGCCGAGAAAACGGCGGAGATTATTGTTATTGTTATGGCGGCTGCAAGGCATAATGTGCAAATTATTCTTATTCGTGTTGTCATATAGCCTCCTGTGTGTTACGCAAGTGTGAATTATGCAATTTTTAAAAGCAAAAATTTCATTTTTCCTATTGACTTTAACTCATAAATATGGTATAATTAGCTTATATCACTTATAAGTAAGACAATCTGAAGGATGTGTAGTTATGAATAAAGTTGAACAACTGAAATCAACCGCGCAGTTCCGCACAATGTGTGAGGACTTCACAAAGAATACTGCTATCGACAGTTCGCTGTACACAAAATTTGGCGTAAAGCGCGGACTTAGAAATTCTGACGGTTCGGGTGTAGTGGCAGGCATTACAAATGTATGCTGCGTTCACGGCTATGTTATGAACGAAGGTGAAAAGCAGCCTATTGAGGGTGAGCTGATTTACCGCGGATACAATGTCAGGGATCTGGTAAACGGAGCAAAGAAAGATAACCGCTATGGATATGAAGAAGTGGTTTATCTGCTGCTGTTCGGCGTGCTTCCGACTAAAGATGAACTGCAGTCGTTTTCAAGACTTCTTGCGGAATACAGAGAACTTCCTCTTTACTTTATTGAGGACGTTATTACTCGCAACCCTTCTCCGAATATTATGAACAAGATGCAGCAGGCTGTTCTTACGCTTTACAGCTATGACAGCGAGCCTGAAAACAAGTCGCTTGAATCGGAAATGCTTAAGGCTGTTTCTGTTATTTCAAAACTTCCTGCGATTATGGTAGCGTCTTATCAGGCTGTGCGCCGTTTCTATCACAACGACAGTATGGTAATGCACCAGCTGATAAAGGACGAGAGCCTTGCGGAGAATATTCTCTCAACACTGCGTGACGATCGTTCTTATACTCCCGAAGAAGCAAAGCTGCTTGACCTTTGCCTTATGCTTCACGCTGAGCATGGCGGCGGAAATAACTCGTCGTTTACCTGCCGTGTTGTTTCATCGTCCGGTACAGACGCTTATTCCGCTTATTCTGCGGCGATAGGCTCTCTCAAAGGTCCTCGTCACGGCGGTGCGAACATAAAGGTTATGGAAATGCTCGACCATGTAAAGGCAGGCGTAAAGGACTGGGCGGACGATGAGGAAGTTGCTGCATATCTTCACAGAATTATCCGCAAGGAAGTCGGTGACAAGTCGGGTCTTATCTATGGTATGGGACACGCAGTCTATACGCTTTCCGATCCTCGTGCCGTTATTCTTAAAGAAAACGCAATGAAGCTTGCGGCAGGAACCGAGTTTGAAGCAGAATTCAAGCTGCTTGACAGCATAGAGCGCCTTACTCCGTCAATATTCAGTGATGAACGCGGAGATATTAAACGTATATGCGCTAATGTTGATATGTATTCGGGTCTTGTCTACAAAATGCTGAGAATACCTGTTGAGATGTATACTGCGCTGTTTGCGTGTGCAAGAATGGCAGGCTGGTGCGCTCACCGTATGGAAGAATTGATTAACGGAAAGAGAATTATTCGTCCTGCATACAAACCGATAAATCTTAACAGAACCTATGTTGAGCTTAGCGAGCGTTCGGGTCATTGAGGATAGGAGCGACAATATGCCGAAAAAGTGTCTGGTAACTCCGATTGTGATGGTAATAGCTGTTGTACTGTGTGCAGCAGCGAGGGTGTTTGCAATTTCAAAGACCGATATGCAGTACGGCAGTATTAATCACGATTATGTGGTCGTATGCAATGCGCTGTTTTATGGGGTGCTTGTTGGTGCAGTTGTAATTGGAACTGTGTTTGGCTGTTATCCGAAAAAAGGTGAAGAGAATACTGCTTTAAAAGGTATGAGCAAAAAGTCGGTATCGGCTGTCGGATTTGCAATGCTGGCAGCAGCGGTGGGAATAGCGTATGACACCGTTTTCTCTGCAAAGTCACCGTATGCCTCGGCTGTGTTTATGATAATAAGCTATGCGTTTGCGGCGATGTTTGTGGTTCTGGGATTTGTGACGCTGTACAAGAAAGCGTTTTCGCCGGGTCTTGGATTTGCATATTCGTTCGGTGGCTTGTTCTATGTGGTGAGGGGAATTTTCTTCTTCAGAGATCATATGGTGGTGTCGGCGATACCGGAATACGCTATTGAGGGATTAACAAGCGTTCTGGGCGGTTTGTTCTTCGTGGCTGTTGGCAGGCTGCTTTCCGGAAATGGAGGAAAATCTACCGGAAAAATGGTAAATATCTGGGGAATATCCTCGGCAGTTCTTACACTGTCGGCATTTATCGGAGCGGCTGTTTCAAAACTTTTGCTTAGTGAAGAAATTTCGCAGAGAATAGTTTTCACGAGTGCGCAAGCACAGCGGAATTTTCAGGCGGCGCATGGTACTGACGGCTATTGGCTTGCATTTCCATCACTTGCGGCTGTGGGACTTGGCATAGTGACTGCTGTGACTGTGATTTCGGTGAATGTGGGCAGCAATTCAAAACAAACGGAGTGCTTTGCTGAAACAAGTGAAAAGGCGGAAGATGATTTCGCAGGGTCTGATGAAGATACTGAATAAAAAAAGAACCCCATTTCGGGGTTCTTTTTTTATGCAAAAATCGTTTAAAACTATTATCTGTCTTGTGCGGTTTTGCGTGACTGTTTCATCTCGTACATACGCTTGTCCATTACGTTCAGAAAATCGTCCGAAGTTGTGTTGTTTGTTATAGTGGCTATACCGTAGGAAAAACCGAGAGCGAATTTGTTTTCGCCCGAAGCGTTTATTGTTTTAAGCTCTTCTGTGATGTCCTGCGCTGTTTTTTCGGCGTCCTGTTCTGATAGCTTTGTAATGATGATAAATTCATCACCGCCATATCGCACAACAAATCCGCTGCTGTCGGTGTGTCGGCGAAGCACTGAGCCAAACAGCATGAGTGCTTTGTCGCCTTGGGAATGTCCGAGAGTGTCGTTTATGGTTTTGAAGTTATCCATATCTATCAGAATGCCCGTGATAGAGCCGCTTTTATCGGAATTGCTGAACGCACGGATATAGTCGTTATAATAACGTCTGTTGAATACGCTGCACAGATTGTCGATATAAGCGGATTCGTTCTGGGTACTCATGTAAATTCCTGTAAGTCCTATTGCAACGCCTATGAAAACAAGCGATGTCCCGTAATTCAGCGCTTGGAAGAGAATTGCGGCTAAAATTGGCACAATGAAGCAGAAAACGGGGAAGAACATATATTTTCCCTCTTTCTGAGGGCTTGAATAAACCATTATTGTTCCCAGAAGAATGTATGCGACAACAAGAAGCGAGTGAATGAGCGGGAATAATCCGTTTCTTACATAAATATTGTTTTCGGTTATCGTAAAGAAAAAGCCTGTAAATGGCGTTGCAAGTGCAAATACAGACACCAGCACCATTGGGATTGTAATAGCGGTAACAAGCCTTTTTGAAAAGCGTCCATATAATTTATATCCGATAAATAACGGCCATAAGTAGGAAATGAAAAGCGATAATATATAGTACGCCACATTTCCTATATAGTTAAGCTCTTTCGCAAAACGGAAACTTTGCCCATCAACCCAGAATACCAGTGTATCAAAAAAGCACTGGAACATTGTAAGATACATCATCAGCGAAAAAATATTCGTATCTGGTAGTTTTGCAGCTTTTATATGGCTGCCCATATGAATTCGCAGTGTAAGCAGCAGCAGAAACGCTGACGCATTGGCTGTTATTATCTGTGTCATCTGAACCATGTGTAAGTTATCCTTTCGTCCGTATATAAGCTATGAAGCTTGTTTTGAAAATGCAAATTCTAAAAAATCCGTTGTTGACTTGAATAAGACTATGCTATTATTATAACATTTCAGCCGTAATTTTTCAAGAAGAAGCTATATTATTTTTTAACAATTAACGCATTTGTAATGATTGTTTGATTGTATAAAATGCATATCTCGTCAGTGAAAATATTTTCTTTGAGGTTTGGGCTATGCCGATGTTTTAAGAAAAAAGCTATTGAAAAAAAGAACAATATGTGTTATAATAGTTGTTAAGAGTTTGGATTGACACCAAATGTAGTGCAGCTGTTTTGCTTTATACCGGCTGTGTTGAATGAAAAAGGAAAATGATGTGAAAAAAAGTTTTATACGGCTTCTGGCGCTGATTGTGTTGTGCGCTGTTATGTGCGGCTGCTCGTTGTCAATGGACGATTTGCTGACACCCCCAAAACTTACTGCTGAGCAGAACGAGATTTACAAAGAACTTATAAACAGCGTCGGCAGCGTGAAGCTGAAATATCCTAAGAGCGGTGATTATCGCTCTGCTTTCGTGCTTAAAGACATAGATGAAGAACCGGGTCTTGAAGCTATTGTGTTTTATGAAGGAAAAAATACACAGTCGGGCGAGAGCAACCTTCGAATGAAAATCCTTGATAAAACCAACGACAAGTGGGAAGCAGTATACGACCTTTCCTGCACGGGCAGTGAAGTTGACAGCATAAGCTTTGCAAGGATAGGAAACAGCGAGTATGACGACATAATCGTTTGTTATGCGATGCTAAATCAAACGGAAAAGTCTTTTTCCGTATTGAGATATCGCAGCAGAACGCCGCAGGTGCTGTATACCTCTGTTTATTCGGGAATTGAAGTTTATGATATAAACAACGATGGATTGGACGAGCTTCTGGTTATTGCTGCGGATAAGGTAAACAAAATTGGTGTTGCAAAGATGTTTACCAATAATGACAGCGGATTTGAAAAGCTGTCGGAAACAATGATTTTTGGCGGTGCTGTGAGCTATAACCGCATTACAAAAGGTTTTGTGTCGGAAAATACCCCTGCACTCTTTCTGGATTATTCAAAGGGCGGCGGTCAGTCGGGAACAGATGTTTTGTATTGCTATGGAAATTCACTGTTCTGCCCGAACAGCTGGACTGCAGATTCAAATTCCGGCATTATAAATCGTGTAGTTAATAATTATACTCCTGAAATAAACTGCATTGATATTGATGGTGATTCTTTTGTGGAAATTCCTTCCACTACACCGCTTCCCGGATATGAAACTTATCCGAAGAGCGAACAGCTATGTGCTGTGATGTGGTATACAATCGAAGCGGATAAGTTCAATATGAAGTTTTACAGTTACTATTCGGGAAGGTACGGCTTTGCTTTGAGATTTCCGTATCGTTGGCAAGGAATAGTGTCGGTTGTTCAGAATGGATTGTCAAATGAATTTATTTTTGTCACTTATGATGAAAAACTGGGAATTATTGGCTCAAGGGTGAACGAAATCATGCGCATACGCTGCGTTGATAAAACTAATTCCAACGCCGTTGCGGAAGTGCAGAAAGATTATACGGTTCTGGGTGAAAACGAAGAAATTCTGTTTTGCTACAAGGAATCCGGAAAATACAGAACAGGCGCTATGTCGCTTACCGAAAGCGAAATGAAGGACAGCTTTATTATGTTGTGAGGGCGAGATTTATGAAAAGAATTCTGGTTGTCGAAGACGAAAATTCAATAAGGGATTTTGTGGTAATCAATCTCCAGCGTGCAGGCTATGAAGTTTTTGATGTAGCAAGCGGCGAGGAAGCTGTGCGTGAATATGAGAGAATGGAAGGCAATTTTGATGTTGCTCTGCTTGATATTATGATGCCGGGAATGAATGGTATTGAGCTTTGCAAGTGGATTAGAGAGCGCAGCGGCGATATCGGAATTATTATGCTTTCTGCGAAAAGTCAAGAAGTGGATAAAGTGACGGGTCTTATGACAGGTGCGGACGATTACGTCACAAAGCCATTTTCGCCGAGTGAGCTTGTTGCACGAGTTGACGCTATTTGCCGTCGTGTTCGTGTTAACAGGTCTAAAAAGGACGATGGAGAAACTATCTCTACCGGTCCGTTCATGTTGGATTTTCACAATCGCATTTTGTATCAGAACGGAAATGCCGTGGAGCTTACGCAGGTGGAATACCACATTGTTGAAGTGCTTATCAAGAACAAAAACAATCCCGTTGATCGCATGACTATTCTGCGGCATATCTGGGGAGAGTCATATGTCGGCGAAGATAAGATTATTGACGTGAATATCCGAAGAATAAGAATGAAGATAGAACAGGATCCGAGTTCTCCGAAATATATTCACACTGTCTGGGGATTCGGTTACAAATGGGTAGGATAGAATACAACGAAGCGGAGAAGCACACCTTTTTCGGGCATAGCCGCTCAATCGCTATGCGGTGGACGATAAACACGCTGTCCGTTGTAGCTGTAATCCTTGTTGTCGTGAATGTAAGCATATACTATTTCACAAAACAGTATTATTACGGTTCGGCGAAGAGCTATGTGGTGTCTGAAGCAAATACCGCTGAAATGGTGCTTTCAAGAATATACGAAAATCTTTCACTGAATTACACGATTGAAGTTCGTGAGTTTATTGAGAATTTCGAAAAAAAAGAGCAAATGGAAATGATGGCGATAAACAGAAACGGTGTTGTGACGTTGTCGTCAAGCGGTTTTTCCCCTGATTCGGAATACTATATGCCCGATTACGAAGACGCTTTAAGGGCAGAGGACGGAATGGGTGTATTTCTGGGCGAGAACGAGGGTGAAAATATCCTTGCGGTGACTATCGTTGTTTCCAGACCGAGTTCTACAATCAACGCACTTCGTTTTGTGTCGTCATTGGAGCGTGTTGACGACCAGTTGTCGGTGATTATGACTATTTCGCTTGCTATAAGTCTTTTTTTGCTTGTTATAGTAATATTGATGGGTGCGTATTTTGTGAAATCTATCTGCGTGCCTCTGGCTCAGATAAGTCAGACTGCGAAGAAGCTTGCGACAGGCGATTTTTCCGAACGCATTCCCGTTACATCACGCGATGAAATCGGTCAGCTTTCGACAGCGTTCAATGATATGGCAAACGAGCTGGAAAATTCCGAACAGATAAAGAATGATTTTATAAGTTCTGTGTCGCACGAACTGCGAACTCCGCTTACTGCGATAAAAGGGTGGAGTGAAACGCTTGCGGGAGGATATGACCCTGAAACTTTTTCAAAGGGAATGAAAGTTATTGTTGGTGAAACCACTCGTCTTGAGCGAATGGTAGAAGAACTGCTGGATTTTTCCCGTATACAGAGCGGCAGATTTACAATGCAGATGGCTGTCATTGACGTTATAGCAGAGCTTGAGGACGCATTGCTGATATACAATGACGAAGCAAAGAAGCAGAATATTACATTGACTTATAATGAGCCTGAGTTTATGTGTGCTGTAAACGGCGATAAGAACAGGCTGCGTCAGGTGTTTATAAACATAATTGACAATGCGCTGAAGTACACCGAGAGCGGCGGCAGCGTTGAGGTGCTTGCAGAAATGCGTCAGAACAAAAATCAGAGCTTTGTGGTAATTTCGGTTGCGGATACGGGCGTAGGCATAGCGGCTGAGGATTTGCCGAAGGTAAAACAGAAGTTTTATAAAGCTAACAACAACAAACACGGCTCAGGAATTGGTCTTGCGGTTGCGGACGAAATTATTTCAATGCACGGTGGAGCTCTGGAAGTGGAAAGCGAGCCGGGCGTTGGAACAACGGTAACTATTATGCTGCCGATGGTGCAGAAGTAGGTTTAATAATGCGGTATGGCAATTGTGCCACCGTATATCGACTGGCAAAGGATTTTTATATAATGAGTAAAAAAGATAACGCAGCAAAAGCGAAAAAGACTTCAATCGGCGGTCAGGCGCTGATTGAAGGTGTAATGATGAAGGGCGTTTCCGTAGGCGCAATGGCAGTCCGCAAAAAGGACGGCACTCTGCACGTTGAGCAATGGGACGTCCCCGAAAAGAAGTGGTATAACAAAGCTCCGTTTATTCGTGGCTGTGTGAACTTCGTTTCACAGCTTAAGGACGGCATGAAGTGCATAAACAAATCTTCCGATATCAGCGGATATGGGGACGATGACGAAGAACCATCAAAGTTTGATGAATGGCTGGAGAAAACATTCGGAAAAAAGGGTGCAGAAGCTATCGTTTCGGTGTGTGCTGTGGTTTTGATGGTGCTGATGTACGGGGCGTTGTTGTTTGCTTTTTTGTATTTACCGACGCTTCTGTTTACGCTGATAGAAGGTGCTGTTGAAAAGGATATTTCTATATGGAAAGCTCCTTTTGAGGGTGTATTTAAAATTCTGGTTTTTGTTGTCTATATGTTGATTGTAGCACAGATGAAATCCATGAAACGTATGTACTCTTATCATGGCGCTGAGCATAAAACAATAGCGTGTTACGAAGCTGGCAAGGAACTTACTGTGGAGAATGTGCGCCCGATGTCGAGGTTTCACCCTCGCTGCGGCACGAGCTTTATTCTTATAACGCTGATTATTTCAATTGTGGTTTATATGATTGTCCCCATAGAACCTGCTGAGTGGTGGGGGATTGAAAACAAAGCACTTGGCATACTGCTGAGAGTTGTTATAAAGCTGCCGTTTTTGCCGTTGATTGTGGGAATAGCTTATGAATTTACTAAGCTTGTGGGACGGTATACGAACTTCCTTACAAAGATACTCACAGCTCCCGGATTATGGCTTCAGCGGATTACAACCAACGAGCCTGACGATTCTATGATTGAAGCGGCCATTGCAGCGGTAATTCCTTGTTTACCGCATGATGGAGAGGACGATAACTGGTAAATGAAAATTTTTGAATTGCTTAAAGATACGATATCAAAACTTTCACAAGCCGACATTGAAAATGCAGGATTTGAAGCAAGGCAAATTCTGGAGTTTGTCGGGTTATCCCGTATGACGGTAATGACCGAGCCGACGTCCGAAGTTTCAGAGGAGAGGGAGACATTGGTTTCGGAAATTCTCAGGAAACGAACATCGGGCTATCCGTTACAGTATCTGCTTGGAGAATGGGAATTCTATGGATTGCCGTTCAAAGTGGGAGAAGGTGTGCTTATCCCAAGGCAGGACACAGAAACCCTTGTTGAAACAGCGATGGATTATCTGAAAACTATTCCCGAAAACGAACGCACAGTGCTTGATTTGTGTTCGGGGAGCGGCTGTATAGGTATAACGCTTGCTAAGCTTGCTAAAGCAAAGGGTGTACTTGTTGAAAAATCAGGTGCGGCTTTTTCGTATCTTCGTGAGAATGTAAGGCTGAATGGCGTTGAAGAACAATGTCGGGTGGTTAAGGCAGATGTGTTGGACGAGTCGAACGATTTCGGAGAGTTTTCCGTTATTGTATCCAATCCCCCTTATCTCACGGAGAAAGAAATGAAATCGCTTCAGGCGGAAGTGCGGCATGAGCCGGAAATGGCACTGTCCGGCGGTAATGACGGATTGTTCTTTTACAGAAATATAATTCCGAAGTATCTGAAATCGCTTAAATCCCATGGTATGTTTGCTGTTGAAGTGGGCGATGGTCAGGCAGACGATGTTATGGAAATATTCCTGCATAACGGGTTTAATCCGAAAGCAGTAATGGACTGCGTAGATATTCGCCGTGTTGTGTATGCTTATAAAGACTGAGGCGCGGTTTTGGCTTTTGATTTATTTAGGAGGTATTTTGTTATGGCAATGGTAAAGAAAACAGAAAAAGCACCTGAAAAAAGCGTTGAGAAGGTTATTACACCCGAGGAAAAGAAAAAGGCTTTGAAAGTCGCTTTGTCGCAGCTTGAAAAGCAGTTCGGCGAAGGAACTGTTATGATTATGGGCGAGAAGCGTGACATGAATGTTGAACACACTTCCACAGGTTCGCTTATGCTGGATCTGGCGCTTGGAATAGGCGGGCTTCCCAAGGGAAGAATAATCGAGGTGTTCGGTGCGGAGTCATCAGGTAAGACTACTCTTTGTCTGCACGCAGTTGCCGAGGCTCAGAAAGCAGGCGGCATGGCGGCGTTTATTGATGTTGAACACGCTCTTGACCCTGTGTATGCAAAGAAAGTAGGTGTTGATATTGATAATCTGCTTGTGTCGCAGCCTGACACAGGTGAACAGGCGCTTGAGATTATTGAAACTCTGGTACGTTCGGGCGCTCTGGATATAGTAGTTCTGGACTCTGTTGCCGCAATGGCAACTAAAGCCGAGATTGACGGCGATATGGGCGACGCTCATGTCGGAGTTCAGGCAAGACTTATGTCACAGGCAATGAGAAAGCTTACTGCCGCAATTGCAAAAACGAATTGTACGGCTATTTTTATAAATCAGATACGCGAGAAAATCGGCGTTCTTTACGGAAATCCCGAAACCACTCCTGGCGGACGCGCGCTGAAATTCTATGCATCGGTGCGCATTGACGTGAGAAAGGGCGAGCCGCTGAAGAACGGTTCTGAAATTGTCGGAAGTCGTGTAAGGTGCAAGGTTGTTAAGAATAAAGTTGCGCCGCCTTTCAAATCTGCTGAATTTGATATGCTGTTCGGCGAAGGTATTTCCAAAATGGGTGAGATTGTCGATGTCGCAACGGAGTTTGATATTATTAAAAAGAGCGGCTCATGGTTCAGCTATGACGATATGAAAATTGGTCAGGGTCGTGATAAAGTAAAGGATTTTCTGCGTGATAATCCCGATATCTGCGCTGAAATCGAGGAGAAAATCCGTGATGAATTCAAGAAAAAAGCAGACGGTCAGGACGATATAATCGCAGATTACTACGAAGATTTAGATGACGATGCCTTAGCTTCAACCGAAAAGTCTGCTGAGTCTGCTAAATCCGACGAGGCAGCAAAGCCTGCAAAGGCGAAAAAGTCAAAGACCGCTGAAAAGAGCAGTGCGGCAAAGTCGGGCAGTGCAGACGATGAGTTTACAGAGTTTGCAGCAGAGGACCTTGAATGATGTACGGTTACAGAAAGCGCACACTTAAAAAAAACGAAACGGAAGACAAACAGGAAGTTCTGAAAAGAGCAAAAAAACGTGCGCTGTATCTTCTGGGCGAACGTGCTTTCTGCCGTGCGGAACTTATGAAAAAATTAGCGCAGTCTTACGGTGAAGAGATAGCTTCTGAAGTTATTGAATATGTAGACGGACTGGGATATCTCAATGACGAGGAATATGCAGCAAAGTATGCGGATTTCCTTATCCATAGGAAAAAACTGGGACTTTTTCGTGCAAAGCGTGAAATGCTTTCAAAGGGACTGGCTTTGGAACTGTGCGATGAAGTGCTGTCAAAGTTTTCAGATGATGAACTGGACGAGGAACTGGTGGAGCTGATTGAAAAGCGTTATATCACAAAGATAAGCGACTTTGACGACAGACGAAGAACAACTGCGGCGCTGGTTCGCAGGGGTTATGATTTTGGTTCTGTTCGGCGGTGCATAAACTACGTTGCTGAGAACAGCGGCACTTGTTCAGACGATTTTGAAGAGTCGGCTGATTATGAACAAGAATACTTATGACTTATGGCAGAGAATGCCAGGTCAGAAATGAGGAATATAATGGCTAAGAACAAAACAAAAGTTGCAGTAGTGTCACTTGGCTGTGCGAAAAATCAGGTTGACGCAGAGCAGCTTATGGCTAAAATCGAAAAGGCAGGATATGACTTTGCGGAAGAACCGGGTCTTGCGGATATAGTACTGCTGAATACCTGTGGATTTATTACTGCGGCAAAGGTTGAGGCTATTGAGTGGATAAACGAGCTTATTACTCTCAAGGAAGAGGGAACCATAAAGCATATCGTGGTGACAGGCTGTCTGTCGGAGCGTTACCGCGAAGAATTTGTTGAAGAATTCCCCGAAGTTGACGCTGTTGTGGGCATTGCCGCTTATGATAAAATTGCCGAGATACTTGAGCAGGTTCAGAACGGCGAAAAAGTTGTGATTTTCGGCGAAAAGGAAAGCCATTCTATGGAGGGGGAGCGTATTCTCTCCACACAGCCGCATTATGCTTATATGAGAGTTGCGGACGGCTGCGACAATCATTGTACTTATTGTGCAATTCCGCAGATAAGAGGAAAATTCCGCTCACGTCCGATTGAAAACATCGTGGAAGAGGCAAAGGGGCTTGCCAATGATGGTGTAAAAGAACTTATAATCATTGCGCAGGATACAACACGATATGGATTGGATTTGTACGGCGAGCTTGCGCTGCCGAAGCTGCTGAATGAACTGTGCAAACTGGATTTCAAGTGGATAAGACTGCTTTATTGCTACCCCGAACGTATCACGGACGAGCTTATTGACGTTATCAAAAATCAGCCGAAGATAGTAAAATACCTTGATATTCCGCTTCAGCACTGCGATAAGGACATTTTGAAGAGAATGAACCGCAAGGGCGACGAACAGTCGCTGCGTGAGCTTATTGCAAAGCTAAGAAGAGAAATTCCCGATATCACTCTCAGAACCACATTTATTACAGGCTTCCCCGGTGAAACAGAGGAACAGTTCAACAAGCTGGGCGAATTTGCACAGGATATGCGGTTTGACAGAATGGGCTGCTTTGCGTATTCCGAAGAGGAAAACACTCCTGCTGCTAAGTTTGAAGCTCAGGTTGACGAGGAAGTTCGTGAACACCGCAAGGAAATCCTTGAAGAACAGCAGGACGCTCGCGTCGCTGAACTGTATAACAGCAAAGTCGGCACCGTAACGGAAGTTGTGGTCGAAGGTTATGACCGCTATGTTGAACTTTATTTCGGCCGCGACGCATCTTATGCGCCCGAAATTGACGGAATGATTTACTTCACGGGAAAGGGAATTGCAACAGGCGATTTCGTGAACGTAAAACTTACGAGAGTTGTTGAGAACAATTTAATCGGGGAAATGGTGTGAAGTTATGAATTTAGCAAATAAGCTTACGATGTTTCGTGTGGTACTGGTGCCTGTGTTTCTGGTGCTGATGAGTGTGGAGGCTATTCCGCTGCGGTTTTTGTGGGCGCTTGTTGTATTTGCGGTTGCAAGCATAACCGATATGCTGGACGGCAAGGTTGCGCGAAAATTCAATATGATAACCGATTTCGGAAAGTTCCTCGATCCGCTTGCCGATAAAATACTTGTTGCGGCGGCTCTTATATGCTATGTGGAGCAGGAATGGGCGAGTGCGTGGGTTGTATCGGTTATACTTATGCGTGAGTTTGTGGTGTCGGGAGTAAGGCTGGTGGCTGCTTCTTCCGAAAAAAAGGCTGTTATCCCTGCAAATATCTGGGGTAAGCTGAAAACTGCTTTTACAATGATAGCGATTGTGGCAATTCTGATTTTCCAATCCCTTGGGCAGATACTGCCCGCGGAGATTTTCAATGAGCAGTGGCAGACAATAGGTGCAATAGGTTCTGATGTGCTGATGTATATTGCTTGTGCGCTGACTGTGATTTCGGGTGTTATTTATATTTACGATTATCGTGAATACATTGACCCGCAAAAATAATAAATCGGCATATTCTTGTGAGATATAATACAGAAACGGAAGATGTGAAATAATGGCAAAGGAAACAACAACTTACAGTGATCTCAAATCGCTTAAAGGTCCCGATCAGGTGCGCCTGCGTCCTGCGGTAATTTTCGGTTCGGATAGTGTGGAAGGCTGCCGCCATTCGGTGTTTGAGATTATCTCTAACTCCATTGACGAGGCGAGAGAGGGATACGGCAAGAAGATTATCATTACTCTTCATGCAGACCGCTCTATTACCGTTGAGGACTTCGGACGAGGTATTCCGATTGATTTCAATAAATCAGAGGAGAAATATAACTGGGAGCTTGCATTCTGCACGCTGTATGCAGGCGGAAAGTATGACAACAATTCGGGCGAGAACTACTCGTTTGCATTGGGACTTAACGGTCTGGGATTGTGCGCTACGCAGTTCGCTTCCGAATATATGGAAGTTGTCAGCTGCAATGGAACGTGGCAGTATAACCTCCGCTTTGAAAAAGGCTTCAATGTTACAGTAAACGAGAACGAAAAGGGTTTTATCCGTGCCAAAACCGACAAGACGGGAACTACTATTCACTGGAAACCCGACCTTGAAGTTTTCACTGATATAGACATCGGTTCTGAATATATAGACGATATGATAAGGCGTCAGTCCGTAGTAAACGGCGGCGTGGAGTTCAAGCGCATTATCGAAAACGAGGACGGCACAACCGATGAAAAGACGTTCTGCTATGCTGACGGTATTTTTGATTACCTCAAAGAAGCTGTCGGTGAAAAAACACTGACTACTCCGCAGTATTGGCAGGCTCAGCGTCAGGGACGCGACCGTGCGGACAAGGACGAATATAAGCTGAAACTCAATGTTGCGTTTGCATTTTCAAAAGAAATGCATTTTGTAGAGCATTATCACAATTCCTCGTGGCTGGAACACGGCGGCTCACCCGATGACGCAATGCGCCGCGCGTTCTTGTCGCAGATTGACGCTTACCTCAAAAATAACAACAAATACAACAAGGGTGAAAAGTCGATTAAGTGGGACGATGTTGCGGATTGCCTTGTGTTTATTTCATCAAACTTTTCAACACAGGCAAGCTACGCAAACCAGACGAAAAAGGCTGTCACCAATGCGTTTATCAAGGACGCTATGACAGAGTGGCTAAAGCATAATCTGGAAGTGTACTTTATCGAAAATCCCGATGAAGCCGTGAAAATTGCCGAACGTGTGCTTGTAAACAAACGTTCCCGTGAGAATGCCGAAAAGGTGCGTTCTACGTCAATTGCAAATCTCACGCAGAAAATCGACCTTACAAACCGCATTGACAAGTTCGTTGACTGCCGAAGCCGTGACGTAACCCGCCGTGAAGTGTATATAGTGGAGGGTGACTCGGCGTTGGGTTCGGTAAAGCTTGCCCGTGACGCAGAGTTTCAGGCGGTTATCCCCGTAAGAGGAAAAATTCTCAACTGCCTTAAAGCAAGCTATGACAAGATTTTCAAGAGCGAAATCATTACAAATCTGATTAAGGTTTTAGGCTGCGGAGTGGAAGTAAAGAGCAAGGCTAATAAAAACCTCAATTCGTTTAATATTGACAATCTCCGTTGGAATAAGGTAGTAATCTGCACCGATGCGGATTATGACGGATTTCAGATAAGAACGCTTATTCTAACGATGATACAGGAGCTGTGTCCCACTCTTATTGAAAAGGGTTATGTCTATATTGCGGAATCGCCGCTTTATGAGATCAATACAAAAGAGAAAACTTATTTCGCTTATACCGAAGCTGAAAAAACCAAAATCCTTGATATGATAGGCGAGAAAAAGTATACTATTCAGCGTTCAAAAGGACTTGGTGAGAACGACCCCGATATGATGTCGCTTACTACAATGAACCCCGAAACAAGGCGTCTTATCAAGGTTACGCCAACAGACGCAGAGGCGACAAAGACGATGTTTGATGTTTTGCTTGGCGATGACCTTGCAGGACGAAAGACGTTTATAAAGGAAAACGGCAGCCGCTATCTTGAAGCCGCCGATATATCCTGACCTGTGTATATAGTGCTGCTGATATACACTGACAGCGAAGTTAAAGGAGCAATCTGATTGAAGAAAAAAACAACAAAACGCACAGAGCCGAAAACCCGTGAAGCATATATAGAGGGTTCGGGCAAGGTCATTGAAACTGATATTGTAAGAACTCTGGAAGAGAACTATATGCCATACGCTATGAGCGTTATTGTATCTCGCGCGCTGCCTGAGATCGACGGCTTTAAGCCATCTCACCGAAAGCTGCTTTACACGATGTACAAGATGGGTCTGCTCAATGGCGCAAGAACGAAATCCGCAAATATTGTCGGACAGACTATGCACCTCAACCCTCACGGTGACGCTGCCATTTATGAAACAATGGTGCGTCTTGCGCGAGGAAATGAAGCGCTTCTGCACCCGTATGTTGACAGCAAGGGCAACTTTGGTAAGGCATATTCTCGTGATATGGCATACGCTGCCGCACGATATACCGAGGCGAAACTCGAAAGCATAAGCGCAGAGCTTTTTGCGGAAATTGACAAGGACGCAGTGGATATGGTGCCGAATTACGACAACACCACTGTTGAACCGACGCTGTTCCCAGTGCGTTTTCCGTCAATTCTTGTAAACTCCAATATGGGCATTGCCGTTTCTATGGCAAGCACAATCTGCTCGTTCAATCTCTCCGAGGTTTGTGAAACGGCAGTCGCACTTATAAAAGACCCAGACCATAATGCGCTCTCAACGCTTAAAGGTCCCGATTTTTCGGGCGGCGGCTATATCGTATATGACGAGGCGGAAATGGAAAAGATTTACCGCACGGGTCTGGGTGCAGTGAAAGTCCGTGCGAAGTATAATTACGACAAGGAAGCACGCTGCATAGAAGTAACGCAGATACCGCCCACAACTACTGTTGAAGCAATTATCGACAAGGTTGTGGAGCTTGTGAAGGACGGCAGAATAAAAGAAATATCCGATGTTCGTGATGAAACGGATCTGAGCGGCTTGCGTATTGCGTTTGATCTGAAGAAAGGCTACGATCCCGACGCTCTTATGCAGAAGCTGTTCAGACTTACGCCGCTTCAGGAGAATTTCAACTGCAATTTCAATGTTCTTATTGCAGGTACTCCTCGTGTAATGGGCGTGTATGAGATTCTGAACGAGTGGACTGACTTCCGACGCCAGTGCGTAAAACGCAGAATTTACTTTGACCTTACGAAGAAGAAAGAAAAACTGCATCTGCTGTTGGGATTAAAGAAAATTCTTATGGATATTGACTATGCAATCAGGCTTATTCGGGAAACAGAGGAAGAAGCCGAGGTAGTGCCAAATCTTATGATTGGCTTTGGCATTGACGAGGTACAGGCAGAGTATGTAGCGGAAATAAAGCTGCGCCACATCAATCGTGAGTATATATTGAAGCGAACCGAGGAAACACAGTCGCTTGAGGGCGAGATAGCCGAGATGGAAGATACGCTCAATTCTCCGAAGAAAATCGATAAGCTGATTATCGCCGAACTTAAGGAAGTGTCGGAGAAATACGCTCAGCCACGCCGCACAATGTTCCTTTACGATATTGTGGAGGAGGAAGTAACCGAGGAAGAAGAGCCGGAGGGATACCCCGTGAACGTGTTCTTTACACGGGAGGGCTACTTCAAGCAGATTACTCCGAAATCCCTCAGAATGAGCGGAGAGCAGAAACTGAAAGAAAACGACGAGATTATCTATCAGGCGGAAGTTTCAAGTACAAGCGAACTGCTGTTCTTTACGAACAAGTTCCAGTGCTACAAGTCGCGGTGTGCGGATTTTTCGGAGATAAAGGCGAGCGTTATGGGCGATTTCGTTCCTGCAAAGCTTGGAATGGACGAGGGCGAGTTGCCTGTGTTTATGGCTGTTACTGAGAAGTACACCGAAACGCTTGTAATATTCTTCAAAAACGGAAAATGTGCGAAAGTGCCGCTTGAAAGCTATCAGACAAAGACCAAACGCAAGAAGCTTGCAAACGCTTATTCCGATTTGTCGGAAGTGGTTGGTATGTTCGTAGTGAACGGAGAAGCGGATTTCATGCTTCAGTCGGGTGCAGGGAAGGCAGTGCTTTTCAATTCTGCGCTTGTGCTTGCAAAGTCGGCGCGTGACACACAGGGCGTTCAGGTAATGCGCCTTACAAAGACGGAACTTGCGTCCGTTAAGTTAATCGGCGAGCTGTCGGAGGAACTGGAAAAATTCCGTATAAAAACTGTTCCTCAGGCAGGAATGATGACCGATGATATAAACCAGATAACATTGTAAACAAAGCTGTTTGCTGTGCGGAATGCATGGTGAAAATAAAACGAACTTTGATTTTACGGGAGGTAACCTTATGCTTACTGATATTGAAATTGCCCAGAATGCTAAGATTAAGAAAATCGGCGAAATTGCCGCTGCTCTCGGTATTTCCGAAGAAGATACCGAGCCTTATGGACACTATAAGGCGAAACTCTCACAGTCGCTGTTTGACAAAACAGCAAACAATCCCGATGGAAAACTTATACTTGTAACCGCAATAAATCCCACTCCTGCAGGCGAGGGAAAAACAACGACTTCTGTGGGACTTTGCGATGGAATGAACCGAATTGGCAAGAAAACCTGCCTTGCACTGCGTGAGCCGTCTTTGGGTCCCGTTTTCGGAGTTAAGGGCGGAGCTGCCGGCGGTGGTTATGCACAGGTAGTGCCGATGGAGGACATCAATCTGCACTTTACGGGCGATATGCACGCTATTACAGCGGCTAATAATCTGCTGTGTGCGATTATCGACAATCACATTCAGCAGGGAAACGAGCTTGATATTGACGTGCGCAGGATTTTGATGAAGCGCTGCCTTGATATGAACGATCGTGCGCTGCGCAACTGCGTTGTCGGAATGGGCGGAAAATTAAACGGCGTTCCTCGTGAGGATCACTTCCAGATTACGGTAGCAAGCGAGATTATGGCGATACTGTGTCTTTCGTCAGACCTTGCCGACCTTAAAAACCGTCTTGGAAATATTCTGGTAGCATATACAAATTCTGGAAAGCCTGTGTTTGCCCGTGATCTGAAAGCAGTAGGCGCTATGACCGCACTGCTTAAAGAAGCGATTAACCCGAACCTTGTTCAGACGCTTGAAAACAACCCTGCAATTATCCACGGCGGTCCGTTTGCGAATATCGCTCACGGCTGTAACTCTGTTCGTGCAACAAAGCTTTCATTGAAGCTTGCCGACTATACCGTAACAGAAGCAGGATTTGGCTCTGACCTCGGAGCGGAAAAGTTCCTTGACATCAAGTGCCGTTTCGCAGGACTTGCACCTTCGTGCATAGTGCTGGTGGCTACTATCCGTGCCCTGAAATATAACGGCGGTGTTGTTAAGGCTGACCTTAAAACTGAGAATGTTGCGGCTCTGGAAAAGGGTATCGTAAATCTCGGAGTTCATATTGAGAATATGCTTCAGTACGGAGTGCCTGTCGTTGTTGCAATAAACCACTTTGAAACAGATACTGACGCTGAAATTGAAGTTGTACGCAAGTATTGCGCTGACAAGGGCGTGCGTGTTGCGTTCTCCGATGTGTTCCTGAAGGGCGGCGAGGGAGCTGTTGAGCTTGCAAACGCTGTTGTGGACGCAATCGACAACGAAAAGGGCGATTTCAAGGTGCTGTATGATGAAAAACTCTCTATCAAGGAGAAAATCGGCACAGTAGCACAGAAGATTTACCGTGCGGACGGCGTTGTATATACGGCAAAGGCTGATAAGGCAATCAAGGAGATTGAAGCGCTTGGTCTTGATAAAGTGCCTGTGTGCATAGCAAAGACTCAGTATTCGCTCTCGGACGACCCTGCAAAGCTCGGCAGACCCGAAAATTTCTCCATTACAGTAAGCGACGTGCGTGTCAGCAGCGGAGCAGGGTTTGTGGTGGTGTATACGGGCGATATTATGACAATGCCGGGACTCCCTAAAGAGCCTGCCGCAAATCGCATTGACGTTGACGAAAACGGCGTTATCACGGGGTTGTTCTGATGGAAAAGCAAAGTGAATTTCTAACTCACTCTCCGGAAGAAACGGCGAAAATTGCATTTGATTTTGCACAAAAGTTAAGCGGCGGCGATGTTATCCTGTACGAGGGCGATCTCGGCGCAGGTAAAACTGCTTTTACAAAGGGGATAGCTGTTGCACTCGGCATAGAAGACACGGTTACTAGTCCTACGTTTGCTGTGGTGAACGAGTATGAGGGAAAAATTCCGCTGTTTCACTTCGATTTGTACAGAATTGAAAGCTATGACGATTTGTATTCAATTGGCTTTTTCGATTATCTGGTAAGGGGTGGGATAATGGCTTGCGAATGGAGCGAAAATATTCCCGATCTTGCCGCTGATCTTGATGATGGGAAACGCAGCGTTTATACAATTTGGATTGAAAAAACGGGAGAATGTGACCGCAGAATATCAATTTCTCGTGAATGACACGGTGATGGCGGTTAAGAGGAAAATGTATGATTTTAGGAATTGACAGTTCCGCAATTACGGCAGGCTGTGCCGTTTGCGATAACGGAAAAATTATAGCGGAGCAGTTTCTGAATACAGCGCATACACATTCGGAAACGCTGCTGCCGATGGTGCGTGATATGCTTCGCGGTGCAGGTCTTGTACTTTCGGATATGGAAAGTGTTGCGGTGACAACAGGTCCCGGTTCGTTTACAGGGCTGCGAATTGGCATTTCAACCGTCAAAGGCTTGTGTTCGGGAGTGGGTATACCGTGCGTCTCGGTTTCCACGCTTGAGGCAATCGCTTATAACTTTATTGGGATTGAAGGGATAATTTGCGCTTGTATGGACGCCAGACGAAAGCAAGTGTACAATGCGCTGTTCAAGTCGGAAAATGGAGTTATAACACGACTCTGCGAGGATAGAGCGATTTCGCTTGAAGAACTGTTCAGCGAGGTTTTAAAGCTTGACGGAAAGGTTTATCTTGCAGGCGATGGAGCGGAGCTTGCTGAGCGTGAGTTTTCAGCAATGGGAGAACATAGGGTTTTGCTTGCACCGCTGCCATTACGATATCAGAGAGGAAGCGGTGTGTGTCTTGCGGCGTTTGGAAAAGCAGCCGCTTCTCCCGAAACGCTTATGCCGAGCTATCTCAGAATACCGCAGGCAGAGCGTGAGAAAATAGAAAGAGAAAAGAACGTCTGCTAATTCAACAGACTGAAATCTTAAAATATTTAGAAAAGAGGATTTTATTATGATAGCAATTGGCTGTGACCATGGTGGATTTGAACTGAAATGTGCGCTGATTAAGTTTTTGCAGGAACGTAATATTGATTTTACTGACTGCGGCTGCAACGGTGAAACGGTGGATTACCCCGATATTGCTGTTAAGGTCTGCGAGAAGGTGACAAGCGGCGAATGCGAAAGAGGTATTCTCGTGTGCGGCACGGGCATCGGTATGTCGATGGCTGCGAACAAGGTCAAGGGCATTCGTGCGGCAGTGGTAAGCGATGCGTTTTCTGCAAGATTTACCAGAATGCACAATGACTGCAACGTGCTTTGTATGGGCGGCAGAGTGCTTGGAAGCGGCTTGGCGTGCGATATTCTCGCAAGCTATCTTGACGCAGAATTTGAAGGCGGCCGCCATCAGGCACGCATTGACAAGATGATGAAACTGGAGGAAAAGTAAATGGAAAATTTTGATAACGTTATTGTCTGTAAGCACCCACTCGTTCAGCACAAGATTACTTTGCTCCGTGACAAGAACACAGGTGCAAAGGAGTTCCGTGAGCTTGTGCATGAAATTTCAATGTTTATGAGTTATGAGGCAACCCGTGATCTGCCGCTGAAAGATATCCAGATTGAAACGCCTCTGGGCGAGCTTGCACAGTCGAAGATTATAAGCGGACGCAAGCTTGCGTTTGTGCCGATTATGCGTGCGGGACTTGGAATGGTGGACGGAGCATTGGCGCTTGTCCCGACCGCTAAAGTAGGACACGTCGGAATTTACCGTGATAAACTCAACGGAAATACAGCCGCTGAATATTATTGCAAGATGCCAGCCGATATTTCTCACAGAGAGGTAATTATCCTCGACCTTATGCTTGCAACAGGCGTATCTGCTATTCACACGGCGAATATCGTGAAGAATGCAGGCGCAAAGAATGTTAAATTCATGTGCATTCTTGCGTGTCCCGAGGGTGTTCATGCTTTGCAGGAAGCACACCCTGATGTTCAGATAATCTGCGGCGCCATAGATAAGGGCTTGAATGATGAGCTGTACATAATCCCCGGAATTGGCGATGGCGGCGACAGATTGTTCGGAACTAAGTAATTGTTGATAAATCGACATTGGGCAGAAGAAAATCTGTGTATACGTCTTTTCTTTACAATGCTCGTTTTTTTAAACGAATGTTTATTTAGTATTTCAAAAAGCATTTAGGAGGCGGTGGCTGTGAATTGCAGTTCTGACAATACTGATTGTAAAGAGCAGCTTACCGGCTTAACCGGCAAACACGAGGTTCTGCGGCGATATTTTGGTTATACATCTTTTCGATTTGCGCAGGAGCAGCTTATAGACAAGATTTTAAGCGGCAGGGATTGCATTGGTGTTATGCCGACCGGTGCGGGTAAATCTATTTGCTTTCAAGTGCCTGCTCTTATGCTTGACGGGACGACTATTGTAGTTTCGCCCTTGATTTCGCTTATGAAAGATCAGGCTGAGGCTCTGCGTGAAAACGGCATCAGTGCAGTCTGCATAAACAGTTCTATGTCTGAAATGGAATGCGCAGATGTATTTAAGGCAGCGTATGACGGCTGTATTAAAATACTTTATGTTGCCCCCGAACGTCTTGAAACAAAGCGTTTTCGGAATTTGGCAAGTAATCTCAGAGTGCCGCTTGTTGCAATCGACGAGGCTCATTGTGTGTCGCAATGGGGACCGGATTTTCGTCAGTCATATCTGAAGATTGCGGACTTTGTAGCGCAGCTTGCGGTACGCCCTGTGGTTGCGGCGTTTACGGCAACTGCTACTAGTCGTGTGAAGCAGGATATTTCCGAGCTTCTGCAGCTAAAAAATCCTTTTGAGATCACTACAGGTTTTGACAGACCAAATCTGTTTTTTGACGTGCGCAGACCGATAAGCAAGTTGGAAGAGCTTATTAAAATTCTTTCAGAGCCGCTTGACGGGTCGGTTATCGTCTATTGTGCAACAAGAAAAAATGTCAGCGCTGTGTGTGCATTGCTTTGTCACAACGGGTTTCGTGCGGGAGAATATCACGCCGGCTTGTCCTCAGAAGTAAGAACCAGAATGCAGGAGGATTTTATTTATGACCGACTGGATATTATGGTTGCTACAAATGCTTTTGGAATGGGAATTGATAAGTCTAACGTCCGTCTTGTTGTTCACTATAATTGCCCCAAGGATATGGAGAGCTATTATCAGGAGGCAGGCAGAGCAGGACGAGACGGCGGTGAGTCGCGTTGCATAATGCTGTATGACAAAGCAGATATTGAAATTTCACGTTTCCTTATAGAAAGAAGTGGTGATGATCTGCCCCCTGAGGAACAACAGAAACTGCAAAAAATTCAATATCAAAGATTGGATAAGATATGTTCTTACGGTAATCTGCATACCTGTCTGCGCTCGTATATCTTAAATTATTTCGGCGAGAAACCCAACGGCGATTGCGGTTGGTGCAGTAATTGCCTCAGAGGATACGAAGCAGTGAATGTTACTGTTGAGGCGCAAAAAATTCTCTCGTGCATTTATCGGCTGAAGCAATCCGGAAAAGCTGTTCCGTATGGAGTGGTGTGCGATATTCTGCTGGGGGAATGCGCTGATGAATACAAATCACTTTCAACTTTTGCAATAATGAAAGGCGAGAGCAGAACTAAACTGGAAGAGATTGGCGAAGTACTGAAGTCGGAGGACTTTTTTGCAGAATGCGGCAGTGGGAACGGATCCGCCAATCAGAAAGTATGCGTACTTACTGTGAAGTCAGATGAATATATGCGTGAACGAAAGCCTTTCCGAATGAAAGTGAAAAAGTCGATGAATAAGGGCTTTCCCAATGGCACAGTATATGCAGAGCTATTTGAGCAGCTATGCGTTATTCGTGCAAAACAGGCTGCAATACTTGGTGTGCCGCCATATATTGTGTTCAGTGATGAAATACTTAGGAATATGTGCAAGTCGCTCCCGAAAGATAAGAGCGAATTTATTCGTGTTGAGGGTATAGGCAGCATAAAAGCGGAACGATACTGGAAAAAATTCACAACAGCTATTCGTGAGTTTGCAGAAACAAACAAATTGTAAAAATCAGCAATTTAACCAAAAATTAAACGTTTAGAAATTAACAATCTTTTTTTGACTTTAAAAATGGCATTAGAATTTGATAAAATCAGATGATAAACGTTTTTTTGGTCAAAGTAACGAAAACTATTACCGGACTAAAAACCCATTGACGAGAGTTTTTTTCTGTGGTATAATAAACGATAGTACTATTGATTGTGCTTTTGCGGTTTGATGATTGGCATATTTTGTACTTTACGAACCTATCCTACCGTATATAACGCTTTAGAAGGAAGTCTTGAAGATGATTACTGTTGTAAAAAAGGATAACACCAAAGAGGAGTTTAATGTCCGCAAGGTAGTGAACGCAGTCAACAAGTCTGCTGCCCGTGCGATGTACAGTTTTTCTCCCGATGAACTGGATTTTATCTGTAAGTACGTTACGGACAAAGCGAAAAATTCGGGTAAGGACGAGATTTGTATAAGCGAAATGCACAATATCGTTGAAAGCGCATTGGAACTTACAAATCCTGCGGTTGCGAAAAGCTATAAAGATTATCGCAATTATAAGCAGGATTTTGTTCATATGCTTGACGAGGTCTATGTAAAGAGCCAGTCTATTATGTACATAGGCGATAAGGAAAATTCAAATTCTGATTCGGCTCTTGTTTCTACGAAGCGTTCGCTGATTTTGAACGAGCTTAACAAGGAACTGTATAAGAAGTTCTTTATGACGTCCGAGGAGCTTCAGGCTTGCAGGGACGGCTATATTTATGTTCACGATATGAGCGCAAGAAGGGATACTATGAACTGCTGCCTTTTTGATATGAAAAGCGTTATGGAAGGCGGCTTTGAGATGGGAAACCTGTGGTATAACGAGCCGAAAACGCTTGCTGTTGCGTTTGACGTAATAGGAGATGTGACGCTTGCGGCAGCTTCTCAGCAGTATGGCGGATTTACAGTAGCGAGTGTGGACGAGCTTTTGGAACCGTATGCAGAGAAAACTTACAAGAAGCAGTTCGACCGCTATGTCGGAATGGGACTTTCCGAAGAAAAAGCTGACGCTGAGGCTATGCGTGATGTTAAAGTCGATTTCGAGCAGGGTTTTCAGGGTTGGGAATACAAGTTCAATTCTGTATCGTCCAGCCGTGGAGATTACCCGTTTATTACAATGACAGCAGGCGTCGGCAGAGGTAAATTTGCAAAGATGGCTGCTATCACAATGCTTGATGTGCGAAAGAACGGTCAGGGTAAGAAGTCCTGCAAGAAGCCTGTATTGTTCCCGAAAATTGTTTTCCTGTATGATGAGAATTTGCACGGCGAAGGCTGCGAGCTTGAGGACGTGTTTGAAGCGGGTATTGCCTGCTCGCAGAAAGCGATGTACCCCGACTGGCTGTCGCTTACAGGAGATGGATATGTTGCCGAAATGTATAAGAAATACGGCAGAATAATAAGTCCTATGGGCTGCAGAGCGTTTTTGTCACCCTGGTTTGAGCGCGGAGGTATGGAGCCTGCTGATGATGACGATAAGCCTGTGTTTGTCGGAAGATTTAATATTGGTGCAGTATCGCTTCATTTGCCGATGATTTATGCAAAGTCTGTGCAGGAGGGAAAGGACTTCTTCGAGATTCTGGACTATTATCTTAATCTTATCAGAAAAATTCACATAAAGACATATGAATATCTCGGTGAAATGCGTGCTTCTACAAATCCGCTTGCTTACTGCGAGGGAGGTTTCCTTGGAGGGCGTCTTGGCTTCCATGATAAGATAAAGCCGCTGTTGAAGTATGCTACTGCGTCATTTGGAATAACAGCACTGAACGAACTTGAACAGCTTGTTGATAAGAAATCCATTGCCGAGGACGGAAGTTTTGCGCTTAAAACAATGGATTATATAAATCGACGTGTTGCGGAGTTCAAGAAAGAGGACGGCAATCTTTATGCGATTTACGGAACGCCTGCAGAAAACCTCTGCGGACTTCAGGTTAAGCAGTTCCGCAAGAAATACGGCATTGTAGAAAATGTTTCGGACAGGGAATATGTTTCAAATTCATTCCACTGCCATGTAACCGAGGATATAACGCCAATAGAGAAGCAGAACTGTGAAGAGCGGTTCTGGAACCTGTTCAATGGCGGTAAGATACAATATGTGCGGTATCCCGTTGACTACAACAAGGGTGCAGTGAAGAGTCTGGTGCGCCGTGCTATGGAAAAGGGATTTTATGAGGGTGTGAATTTGTCACTTGCGTACTGCGATGACTGCGGATATCAGCAGCTTGAAATGGACGTGTGTCCAAAGTGCGGTTCAAGCAATCTCACAAAGATCGACCGTATGAACGGATATCTCAGCTATTCAAGAGTAAAGGGCGATACCCGTCTTAATGCTGCTAAAATGGCTGAGATAAAAGAGAGGAGAAGTATGTAATGAACGTGCGTCTGATGTCTGCAGAGGATTATGACAGCATTTATTCTTTGTGGCTGTCGTGTAAGGGTATGGGGGCTTAATCACCTTGATGATTCCCGTGAAGGAATAGAAAGGTTTCTCATGCGAAATCCCGAAACCTGCTTTGTAGCAGAGGATGACGGCATTGTGGGAGTTATAATTGCAGGTAACGACGGCAGAAGAGGTTACATTTATCACACCGCTGTGCGTGAAGGAAAAAGAGGGCAGGGAATTGCCACTGCTCTTGTGAATGCTGCGCTTGATGGTTTAAAAAAATGTGGCATAAATAAGGCGGCTCTGGTTGTTTTTGACAGAAATATGCATGGAAACAGCTTTTGGGAAAAACTTGGATTTACACAAAGAACCGACCTTGTATATAGAAACAGGGCACTAGCTGAAATTAAAAGGCTTGATACCTGAAAAACTGGAGATATAATGCGTTATCATAACATAACAACAGATGATATGCTCAACGGCGATGGACTGCGGACTGTGCTGTGGGTTGCCGGGTGCAGCCACTTCTGCGAGGGCTGCCACAATCCGATAACATGGGACGTGAACGGTGGTCTGCCGTTTGACGATGAAGCGGAATGTGAGCTGTTCGAGAAGCTTGCACCCGATTACATAAGCGGACTTACTTTAAGTGGCGGTGATCCGCTGCATGAGGTAAATCGTGATGAATGCACAAGATTGTGCAGGAAGTGTCGCAAACTTTTCCCGAAGAAAAATATCTGGCTGTATACGGGGTATCTTTTTGAAGAAGTCAAAAATCTGGAGATTATGCAATATGTTGATGTGATTGTAGACGGAGAATTTGTGAAAGCACAGTGTGATCCGCTTCTTCACTGGAAAGGCAGCGCAAATCAGCGTGTAATTGATGTCAGACAAACATTAAAGCTTGGAAATGTAATTCTTTTTGATTGATTTGGAATAATTATTCCAAAAATGATTGACTTTTTTCAGAATAAGATATATAATATTAAGAAAGGGCGGTTCGAGCTGCCTTGATACATAACACCATTGAAGGGGGATATAAATGAGCGAGTATATTGCCCGACGAGATCTTGACAAGAGAGTTATCCGTACAAAGAAAGCAATTAAGTCAGCTCTTTTTCAGCTTATGGAGGAGAAAGATATTTCTTCAATAACGATAAGCGAGCTTACTGAGAGTGCAAACGTCAACAGGCGTACGTTTTATACACATTATCGTAGTATAACGGATATTCTTGATGAAATTGAAACAGACCTTGTTTCTGCTCTGACTGAGCTTATGCAGGGATTTGATGTAAATGAATACAGAACAAGCGCATATAATCTTTTTATGGGGATTGACGATCTTATCACGGGAGAATTTGATTACTATTTTCATGTCGTGAGAGTAGATATGCGTGGAATGCTTATGTCAAGGCTTAAGAGCGTGATTAAAGAAACAACGGATAAGCTGTTGTCTAAGATTTGCAACAAGAGTGACGATGGTCTGGTGTCGGCATTTGTTGTGGGCGGTTTTTTTAATACTTATCTTGAATGGCATATTCACCCGCAGTCTATGACTTTGGAGGAAGCTGCAGAACTTGCCAGCACAATGGCGGCTTTGTGTATAGAAAAAGCGACATTAAGAAAATAAATCAATTTATATTGACTCTGAATCTTAACAGCCGCCCGATAAGGGCGGCATAGTGTTTAAAACAATTTCATTATTGCCAGATGTTTTTAAAAAAATAATTAAATTTTTTTAAAAAGTACTTGACAAACGCAGAACAATATGGTATAATAATATACGTTGATTGACGTTGAACAGTTAATCGCAGATATCGCGGGATGGAGCAGCTCGGTAGCTCGTCGGGCTCATAACCCGAAGGTCGT
>CAZTRH010000008.1:21671-40481 GCA_964616605.1 uncultured Ruminococcus sp. | reverse complement strand
ATACAACCGCATAGTTTCTGCCCTCAAGTTTTGAGGGTTTATCAGATGCGCCGTACTCAGAAACCGCATCGCAGAATTTCTTCATCAATTCTTCGCCGAGATTTACATGAGTAAGTTCTCTCATACGGCGAAAACGAACCGTAACCTTGACCTTGTCGCCGCCCTGAAGAAACTTAATCGCATTCTTCACCTTGATATTGAAATCGTTGGTGTCAATGTTAAGGGACATCTTGATCTCCTTAACGTCAGCAATTTTCTGATTTTTCTTGGCTTCTTTCTCACGCTTCGTCTGCTCGAAACGATATTTTCCGTAATCCATAATGCGGCATACGGGAGGATTAGCCGTAGGCGATATCATAACGAGATCGAGGTCAGCCTCTATCGCTTTCTGAAGAGCCTCTGCGCTAGACATAATACCAAGCTGCGTACCGTCCTCGCCGATTACTCGTATTTCCTTTTCACGGATATCCTCATTGATGAGTTGTTCTTTCGTGCCGATTGTTAAGCACCACCTTCTGTAAGAAATTAAACCGAAGCATTTCTGTTCGGAAAATAAATTAAGCGTGAGTATACACAACTCACGCTTAACACAATTATCCCGTTTTGTGGGAATATTATCATTAAACGACCTCGCCTGACTCAAGAAACAACTGCTTTTTGCAAACATAACGCTTGCAGACAGTGCCGTCGGCGGGTGAGAGTGTGTCACTCTACTTGACTTTATGATTATACCACATCAAAACCGAGATGTCAAGGGGTTTTTTAAAAAAAATTCAAAAATTTCTCTTAACGTTAAATGCGTACATTCCACTGTATCTTGCAGCAGTTCTCAGTTCCTCCTCAATCCGCAGCAGCCTGTTGTATTTCTCCACACGCTCCGAACGAGAGGGCGCACCCGTCTTGATCTGGCGTGTATTCATCGCAACCGCAAGGTCAGCGATAGTGGTATCGGCAGTTTCGCCCGAACGATGCGAAGCTATCGCCGTGTAGCCTGCCTTGTGAGCGGTCTTAATCGCTTCAAGTGTTTCAGAAACCGTTCCAATCTGGTTAAGCTTTATAAGAACCGAGTTAGCGCACTTCTCCGCCACACCCTTTTCAATGCGGCTGACGTTTGTAACAAACAAGTCGTCCCCCACCAGCTGCACACGTTTCCCAAGACGCTCCGTAAGCTTCTTCCACCCGTCCCAATCCTCCTCGTCCAGTGCGTCCTCAATCGAGATGATAGGATACTCCCCACACAGCTTTTCCCAGTGGTCGATAAGCTGTTCGCTCGTATATTCCAGTTTTGATTTCGGCAGTCTGTATTTTCCCTTTTCGCCGCTCTTCCATTCCGAAGCCGCAGCGTCCAGCGCAAGCATAAAATCCTTTTCGGGCTTATACCCTGCATTTTCGATAGCTAAGAGAATACAGTCAAGCGTTTCCTCGTCATTTGAAAAATTCGGTGCAAATCCGCCCTCGTCCCCCACAGACGTTGCCAGTCCTTTTGATTTCAGAATTGCCGCAAGCGAGTGAAACACCTCTGCGCATTGCCGCAGTGCGTCCTTAAAGCATGCCGCTCCCACAGGCATAATCATAAACTCCTGAATATCCACAGTATTCGTCGCATGAGCTCCGCCGTTCAAAATATTCATCATCGGCACAGGCAGACAGTTCCCCGAAACGCCGCCCCAAAATCGGTAAAGCGGAATTTCCAGCGATATAGAAGCCGCTCTTGCACACGCAATAGACGTTGCAAGAATAGCGTTTGCACCGAGATTAGATTTTGTTTTTGTGTTGTCCATAGCGTTCATAGCAAGGTCGACTGTATAAGTGTCGCAGGCGTCAAGCCCTATAATTGCCTTTTCGATTTCGTTTGAAATATGCTCTGCGGCTTTGCGTGTACCTTTGCCGCAATACCGCGAATTATCCCCGTCACGCAGTTCCGTTGCCTCAAACTCACCCGTTGACGCTCCGCTTGGAGCCGCTCCGAAACCAACAGTTCCGTCCGACAGATGAACTTCCGCTTCAACGGTAGGATTTCCTCTTGAATCGAGAATTTCCCTTCCAACTACTTTTTCAATTTTCGTAAAGTGCATAATATTTCCTCCTGTAACTCTTGCTGCGTTCTTTTCAGCTGGCTCACACAGCTAAGGCAGCATATAGCACCATCTCTCAATTCAAAAAATATTATTGCACAATAATTACATAATTATACAAAAAGTCGGCAGCGAAGCCGAGTGAGTCGTTGTCCTTCCCTATCGCATACTTTACTTTGTGACATCTCTCCCCAGAATGCTCTTTTTCTTTGAGAACATAAACCGCAAAATAGAAAATACACTTTTCCGTAGAAAAATGCTGCTTTGTTCAAAAATAAAATTCCGCCCCCAAAACACTGGGGACGGAATATAATGTTAAAAACAGGAATTATCTTCTCACTGCGCCAAGCTTTTCAGAGAGAGCCGCAACCACAGCCTCAGTTTCATTATCAGCGATCTCATCGGTGATATCCGCTGCGTTGTCCGCATATGTCACAGTAAACGCAAGGCTCTTCTTGCCGAAACCGAGCTTTTCACTCTCGTAGAAGTCGAGCAGTTCAACCTTTGCCGCAAGCTTGCTCGCAGCCTTTATAACATCCTCAATCTCACCGCACTGCGTTTTCTTGTCAACGATAAGCGAAATATCTCTCGAAAGCTTCGCAAAGCCACTGTCGGGAACGTACTTAATATCACGCTTGAACAGTTCCGTAATCTTCGAGTAGTTGAGTTCCGCAAGGATAATGTTAAGATTTGATTTCTTGCCCTCTGCAATGTTGAGGTTCTCCACAATCTCATAACGCAGCTTGCCGATAGTACCCACAAGCTCACCGCCGCAGAAAATATTTGCAGAAATACCAGGGTGCAGATACGATGACGGCTCAGCCATCTTCTCAAAACGGAAGTCAAGACCATTAGCAGCAGCAAAAGCCTCAACCGTTTCTTTTACAGTAAAGAAATTCTCGTTCGCACCGAACGCACCTAAACAGAGGATTTTTCTCTCCTCTGGTGCTTCTGTAAGCGGCAGAGATTCCGGAAGATAGATGTTCGCAAGTTCAAACAGTCTGCCCTGCGTATGCTCGGTCTTGACGTTATCAGCGATTACGTTAATCATACAAGGAGCCATCACAGTACGCATAATCGAGAGGTTGTCTGTAATCGGGTTCAGCAGCTCGATAACCTTTCTTTCGGGAGCGTTCTCGGGCAGCATAATCATATCCAGTTCACGCTTTGAGTACATAGCAAGCGTCTGGATTTCGTAATATCCCTGAGTACACAGGAAACGCTTTGTATTAAGCTCCTTATTCTGCAGAAAAGACAGTCCGCCGTTTGTAACTCTTGAACTGTCAAGGAAAGTCGGGATAACGTGTTCATAGCCGTATTCACGAATGACCTCTTCAGCTATATCCTGATAGTTTTCAACATCGCCTCTCCATCTGGGAATAGAAATCTCCAGTTCTCCGCCAATGTCCTTAACACCGAACATCAGCGACTGCAAAATATCGCACACAGCGTCCTTTGGAACTTCAATTCCCAGTACGCTGTTGATTTTTTCAACGCTTACATAAATAATGCGTTCGCCAGCGTCCTCGCCTGCGTTCACATCAAAACGCTTGTTTCCGATTTTAGCAACGCCAAGCGACTGAATAAGGGACAACGCTCTGTCCATACCCTTTTCAACACCGTACTCGTCCACGCCCTTTTCAAAGCGACCTGCAGCGTCAGTGTGAAGTCCGAGCGAACGAGAAGTTCTGCGCACATTATCACGTCTGAACTTAGCAGCTTCAAGGAGAATTTCCGTTGTATCGGGCTTGATTTCAGAATTAAGACCGCCCATAATGCCTGCAAGTCCAACGCCCTTTTCAGCGTCGCAGATAAGGAGATTTTCAGATTTCAGCGCTCTTTCCTTTTCGTCAAGAGTTGTGATCTTCTCTCCGTCCTTCGCACGGCGAACACGGATAGACTTACCCGAAAGTGTAGACAGGTCGTAAGCGTGCATCGGCTGACCGATTTCGAGCAGCACATAGTTTGTAATATCGACAATTGCGTCAATCGAACTGAAGCCGCACACAGAGAGTCTGCGCTTCATCCAGACGGGAGAGTCAAAATGCTGAACGTCCTTGATGTAGTGACCGAGATAGCGTGGGCAGAGATCCTTGTCCGCAATCTCAACGGAGATTTCAGCAGGGGTTTGCTCTGTTTCACTGTAAGAATAATCGGGTTCACGAAGCGGCTTTCTGAGGAAAGCGGCAACCTCTCTTGCAATACCCACAACAGATTGACAGTCGGGGCGGTTAGCAGTGATGGAGATGTCAAACACATAATCGTCAAGCTCCAGATACTTCGCAATATTCTCGCCCACGGGAGCGTCATCGGGAAGAATAAGAATGCCGTTTACAGAAGCGCCCTTCTGCCAGTCCTCAGAAACGCCCAGTTCTTCGCCCGAACACAGCATTCCGTAAGACATCATATCTTTCATCTTACGGGGAGCGATTTCCATACCATTCGGCAGCTTTGCACCCACAACAGCGGCAGGCACTTTCGCACCCTTGAAAACATTGTCCGCACCCGTGAGAATAAGATTGTCCTCACCGTATTCTCCGCAGTCAACGTGACAGATATGCAGATGAGTTCCTTCGTACTTCTCGATAGACTTAACCTCGCCCACAACGACTTTTTCAAGCCCTGCACCGAGATAAATTGTTTCTTCAACCTCAAACCCTGCGCCAAAAAGCTTTTCAACAAGCTTGTCGGTCGGGATATCTATATCAACATATTCTTTAAGCCAGCTCTGTAAAATTTTCATATTCTTGCCCCCTTACGCCTTGAATTGCGACAGAACGTCAATATCGTTCTTGAACAGCATACCCATATTCGAGATACCATACTTCAGCATCGTGATACGCTCGATACCGATACCGAACGCAAGACCCGAATAAACATCGCTGTCTATGCCGCAGTTTTCAAGAACCTTTTTATTTACAACGCCGCCGCCGAGTATTTCGATCCAACCTGTACCCTTGCACAGCGAGCAGCCGCAGCCATGACACTGGAAGCAGCTCACATCAACTTCAACAGACGGCTCTGTAAACGGGAAATAAGACGGACGCAGACGAGTTTTAGTGCCATCGCCGAAAATCTCCTGAACAAACTTGTCAAGCATTCCCTGCAAATCGCACAGAGTAATGCCCTTATCCACTACCAGACCCTCAAGCTGACTGAACATCGGCGAGTGTGTAGCGTCGCTGTCCGAACGGAACACCTTACCGGGAACAAGCACCTTGATAGGCGGCTTTTTGCTGTCCATAGTACGGATCTGTCCCGGAGAAGTGTGAGTTCTCAGCAGCAGATCTTCCGTAAGCCAGAATGTATCCTGCATATCACGGGACGGGTGATCTTTCAGCACGTTCAGACGTGTAAAATTGTGGTCATCGTCCTCTATTTCGGGACCCTCGTACACCTCAAAGCCCATACCCGCAAACACATCTATCATCTGCTGTTTAATGAGGGTAATAGGGTGCAGATTTCCCTGCGGACGCTTAAGAGCAGGCATAGTAACGTCCACTGCCTCACGCTCATAGCGCATACGCAGTTCCAGTTCCTTTATCTGGGTCTGCTTTTCGTTATATAAGTTCTGTGCCCATACACGGACATCGTTCACTGCCTTACCGAACAGCGGCTTTTCTTCGGCAGAAACGTTCTTCATTTCTTTCATAAGACCTGAAATAACGCCTGTCTTGCCGAGATAGCTCTGCCAGAATTCGGATAACTGAACATTATCCTTGACATCGCCGATTTTCGACTTTATTTGTTCCTTGATTTCGCTGAAATCTTTCATATCAATACTCCTTTGCAAGCAAAAATACACGCATAATCATTTTAACACTATTTTCATATTTTGTCAAGTAGTAATTGAAGAACGGTGTTGGCGGCTCTGCCGCCAATCGGTGAACAAGTCCCCCGAATCCCCTGTTTATTGCCGCAGCCGACCAATTAACAAACCGCCGCTAACACTCACACTTTCATCTTGATTTACAATCTTTTTCAGTGCATAATTTGCTCTGCCGCCAATCGTGTTATGCCCCTTTTTTTTGCCGCTGCCGCAGGATTAACATACCACCTATAACCCGAGCGTTAATCTATATTAAAAACGCTCTATCAACCAATACAAACAAAAAGGGGTTATCCACTACGGATAACCCCAGCCATTTCTAAACTATTTTCAAAGCAATAATCATTTTCTGAAGAGCGTAACAAAAAAATGTTCATTTTCAAAGCAGTTCCGTTTTATTATTTCACCGTTCTCCACAGCAGCCTGCTCCCCTCGAACACGCACTCCATCTCTCCCAGACCCACCAGCCATGAAAGATAGCTTCTCGTTGTGCTGCCGATAAGCGCATACTGCATAAGATAAAGCTTTATCCCAAACTCGGCAAATATCTTTTCAAGAAGATCATCAATAGTAAGTCCATTCTCGCAGAAACGTTTTATCACGTCCGCCACCTCGTGAACACAGGCGATATTCCTGTCCACAAGAGCGTTTATATCTCTGTACGGCACATCGTGTGACGGAATAAACAGCGTACCCTCAAGCGTTTTCAACTTTTCAAGCGATTTCAGATGTTCTCCGACATCGTATAGAAACGCAATTTTGTATTTCTCGGTAGTTTTCTCACTCACCGTCCCATCAGCGATAAACCACACATTATCAGACGTTCTGAATGCCGCCTGTTCAAAATCGTGACCGTCAATCTTCGTGAAAGAAAGACCTTTCGGGAGAACCTCCTCCGTCAGCGGCAGACACTCGCACTGCGGCGCCATAAGGAACTTTGAACGCAGCTCCTCAGACGGAAATCCCCCGTACAGCACCGACGGCAGCAAGTACGGGTTATTAATCACCGCCGCACACGCTTCGGGTGCATACACCGCACAGCCTGTCCGTTCACGCAGCATAGCACAGCCGCCCGCGTGGTCTGCGTGACCGTGCGTGCAAAACACCTTTTCAAGCGTCCACCCCTGCTCCTCGATTTGCTTAAGCACCTTTTTAGCTGCGCTCTTGTCGCTGCCGCCATCAATAAGACAGCACCGACCATCGTATTCATACAATCCCACATTTGTCGGACTGTCAATATAGTAGGTGTGTTCACCGACTTTGTTCAAATCATACATCGTCATTCTCCAAAAATTATGTACCGTACAGATTGGCTCTGTACGAAAATTTATGCCTTAACCTCATTCACAAGTTCTCTGCCGTTAAGATAGTCGTCATAATTACGAATTGTCACTTCTGCGATATTCCGCAGTGCCTCTTCCGTCAGAAATGCCTGATGTGATGTGATAATCACATTCGGACGTGACACCAGCATTGAAATAACCTCGTCCTTTACAATCTTATCGGAGTTATCCTCAAAGAACAAGCCGCCCTCTTCCTCGTAAACGTCCAGAGCCGCACCGCCTATACGCTTCTCGTTCAGCGCAGAAAGCAGTGCTTCCGTATCAATAAGCTGTCCACGGGAAGTATTCGCAATAAGAGCCGATTTCTTCATAAGCGAAATAGCGTCCTCGTCAATGATATAGCGTGTTTCACGGGTAAGCGGACAGTGCAGAGAAATGATATCCGCTCTTTTGAACAGTTCTTCCCTTGAAACGTACTCCACATCGTCACGGCTCTTGTGATGTGGGTCGAAAGCGATAACGTTCATTCCGAAACCCTTGCAGATGTCGATAAACACGCTGCCAATTCTTCCCGTTCCGATAACGCCTGCCGTTTTCCCGTGCATATCAAACCCCGTCAGTCCCACAAGACTGAAGTTGAAGTCGCGGGTGCGGATATAGGCTCTCGGAATTTTTCGGTTGAGTGCAAGAATAAGCCCCATTGCGTGTTCTGCCACGGCATACGGAGAGTACGCAGGCACACGCAGCACTTTTATTTTTCCCTCAGCCGCTTTCAGCGACACATTGTTAAAGCCTGCGCACCGCATAAGAATAACTTCAACCCCGACTTCGCAAAGCGCATTTATCGTTTTTGAATTAAGCTCGTCATTCACAAAAGCGCAGACTGCCTTGCACCCCTCGGCAAGTTTAACGTTCTCATAACGCAGCCTGCCCACAAAGTATTCAATCTCAAACTTGGTGTTTATTTTGTCAAACCATTCTCTGTCATACGGTTTAGCGTCATAAAAAGCAATCCTATCCATAAAGCCTCCACACGGGTAATCCCCACAAAGATTTTATGTATAGTATCTCACAAAACTCATACTAATAACCGTTAAAACAAAGAAAAATATTTGCTGAATTTAAATGGTTATTTTTATCATTCGCTATTCAGCATTTTCACATACTGCGGCAGCGCCTGTTCAAAATTCACTCCGTAAAAGCGGCGATTCGGGTCAGCAGCAGAAAACGCCACCGATTGATTTGTGAAACTCTCAGCAATGTGCAAAGCATCTTCAAAGTTTTTCCCTCTGAGAATAGCCGCAAGCGTTGCCGAAGCGAAAATATCCCCCGTCCCCATAGGACTTATATCGTACTTTTCCGAAAACGAGCTTATAACCTCGCCGCCCTGCTCCAAAGCATACCACCCGATACGGGAATTATCGGACGGATTTTCAATCCCCGTAATAACCGCTCTCTTTGTACCGAGATTTACAAGGCATCGCAGCATTTCTTCAATCTCTGCGTCATTCGGTGATGGGTGATACTCCCGTCCAAGAAGCAAAAACGCTTCCGTAAGGTTCGGTGTAATCACATCTGCTTCAGCGCACAGCAAGCGCATTTTCCCGGCGTAATCCTCCGTTATCTGCGCATACAGTTTTCCGTGATCGCCCATAACAGGATCAACCAGTATAACAGAATTTTCCCGTCTGAAATCGTCAATAAATTTCAACACAAATTCCACCTGTGAAGAATTTGCAAGATACGCTGAATAAATAGCGTCAAAAGAGATTTCGTTCGCCTTGAACTGCTCTGAAAATCGCTCCAGATCCTCTGTCAGATCACGGATATAATAGCTTTCAAATCCCGTATGGTTAGACAGCACCGCCGTAGGTACGCAGCAACACTCAATCCCGGCCGCAGAAATCACAGGAAGTGCAACCGTAAGACTGCACCTTCCCACACAAGAAAAATCTTGTATTGTCGCAATTCTTTTCATATTACTTCATTGCTCCATTAACCCAGTTCCACCACAGTAACGCCAGCCTCGCCCTCGCCGTAAGCGCCCTGACGGAAGCTGCGCACTCCCGGCATTCTGCGAAGAGCCGACTGCACCGCCTCACGCAGCGCACCTGTACCCTTGCCGTGAATAATCACCACCTGCGACAGCCCCGACATCAACGCACCGTCAATAAAGCGTTCAACTTCCATAACGCCCTCATCGCCCATCATACCACGGATATCAAGCTCCATACCGCCTCGTCTGTGCATATTGGAAGTAACGTTTTTCTTTACCTTTCCGCTCTGCGACTGCTGTTTAGGCTGCTCTTTCTTTTCAATAAGGCGCAGATTTCCCGAAACAGTCTTAACTTTCATCGAACCGACACGCACATAGCACACGCCATTGAGGTTCGGAACGGTCATAAGCGTACCCTCACGGTCGGTATCTGCAAGCTTTACAGTATCACCCTGCCTGAACGGACGAGGAGGAATATACTTTTCAACTTTCCGCTCCACAACGGGATTTGCCCCATCGTGCATCTTGTTGAGCGTGGAGTTCGTGCGTGACTTCGCTTCGGATAGTCCCTTGCGCAGTGCCTCTTTATCCTTTGTCTTTTTGAGTTCTTCCAGTTCCATAAGCAGGCGGTTAGACTCCGCCCTTGTCTGCTCTACAATGGAAATCGCACGCTGACGGGCGTTTTCCAGTTCCTTTTCCTTTTGGGCTTCCAGTTCAGACAGCTTCTGCTTAAGTTCCGTCTCGGTCATCTTAGCATTGCGTTCAGAACGTGCCATACTCTCACGCATTTTTTCAACTTCCAGACGTGACTGTTCAAGCTGCTCAATAATCTTCTCAAACCGCTGATTTTCCGTGCTGACAAGTTCTTTTGCACGGGAAATAACCTCGTCCGACATTCCCAGTCTTTGAGAAATAGCGAAAGCGTTTGATTTTCCCGGAACACCAACAATCAGCCGATACGTTGGTTTCAGCGTTTCAACGTCAAATTCACAACTTGCATTCTCCACGCCCTCTGTATCAAGAGCGAACATCTTCACTTCCTGATAATGCGTAGTTGCAAGCACCTTAACACCGTTATTCTTCAGCTGAGTAAGAATTGACACCGCCAGAGCCGCACCCTCCACGGGGTCAGTACCACTGCCCAGCTCGTCAATCAGCACCAGTGAATTTTCGTCTGCGCTTTTCAGTATGCCCACAACGTTGGTCATATGCGAAGAAAACGTCGAAAGGCTCTGTTCAATCGACTGTTCATCGCCGATATCCACAAACACACGATTAAAGCAGCCAATTTCGGTGTGATCCCCCGCAGGCAGCATAAGTCCGCAGTACGCCATCAGCGTCAGCAGACCCGCCGTTTTTATAGAAACCGTCTTACCGCCCGTATTCGGACCTGTTATGATAAGACAGTTGTATTCGCCGCCGATTTCCATTGAAACAGGAACAGCCGTATCACGGTCAAGCAGTGGGTGCTTTGCTCTGTCAAGCAATATTTTCGGTTTATCCACAAGCTTCGGACAAACACCCTTCATCTTCGCACCGAGATTAGCCTTTGCAAAATACAGTTCCAGTATCTGAGAAATGCGGAAGTTTTCGGAAATAATCGAAGCATTACCGCCTATTTCAGCGGAAAGCTCACGGGTAATGCGCTCTATTTCCGCTTGCTCACGGGATTTCAGAATACGGATTTCGTTGTTTGCTTCAACAACGGAAATCGGCTCTACAAAGAACGTCTGACCCGTAGCAGAAGTATCATGCACCAGTCCCGGAACATCGTTCTTGTGTTCACTGCGTACAGGCACAACATAACGTCCATCACGCATAGTCACCACAGCGTCCTGCAAATACGAACGAGTAGTCTTGTTCTTCAGCATTCCGTCAAGCTGCTCACGGATATGCAGTCCTTGCCTTGCAATGCGCTTACGAATAGACGCTAGTTCCGCACTTGCAGCGTCCGACATCTCTTCTTCAGAGATAATACTCATAGAAATCCGCTGTTCAAGCGGCTTTATCGGCACAAGCGTGCGGAAGTATTCCGAAAGCGAGTTTTCCATATTTTCACACTGCGAAAACCAGTCGCACAACATAGCCGTTTCGCGAAGCACCGCCGCAGCGTCAAGCAGCTCCTTGAATGACAGCATACTTCCCGACTGCGCACGTTTAAGTGAACCCGAAATATCATGTATTTTTCGGAAATGCGGCGTTCCGAACTTAGCCGACAGCGCAAAAGCGTCATTTGTTTTTGCAAGCTCCGCTTTTATTTCAGAGAAATCTCTGAGCGGCTGAATTTTCAAAGCTTTCTCGTGGCAATAGTCGCTTATTGTTTCTTCAGCGAGAAGCTCCAGTATCTTATCAAGTTCCAGTTTTTTGTAAAATTTGTTCATTATATAATCAACCTCTGTTTTTTATATCACTTCATACTCTTGTAATAATTCAGTGCAGGAAAACTGCGCTCCACTCTGTCAAGAAAATACCGCTCGCATATTTCACCTAGCTGAACAGCACCTTGCGCAGTAATCCCGAATTTAAAAATTTTATCCATCGGAGAGTAGGTTATGCACCGCATGGCATACAGCACTTCAGGCAGCAGTCTTACTGCACCGTCAACGTACAAACAGTCGCTGCAGATAAGCTTTGCCTTATCAAGTAAGAAAAACATTCCCCTCTCGCAGTCATATTCCCCACAGTTATCACAAGCGACAAGATTTGGCGCAAAACCCAGTTCCCGACAAAACCGCAGTTCAAATCCTGCCTTTATAACATCAAGACTGCGGCCAGATGCCTGAGAGTTGATTATCTCATAAAGCGTAATCGCCAGAAACCTCACAAGGCTGTCAGAATTATCCTCTTTTATGCTTTGCTCCTGCTCAGAAGAAATGCAATACCGCACTGCCTGCGCAAAATAAGAAGCCAAAGCAAGACCCACGATATCTTTCCCAAGATTATGAAAACTGTATTTCGGTTTAGCCGAATTTAACGTGTATCTGTAACCGTTTTTACTCATGCAGAACGTAGAATACGAAAACATAGCTGCCGATGACATAACGCTGCTGTTCATTTTCTTAACGCCGTTCGCCTTTGCTTCGACAATGCCTTGCTCATCAGTCAGTATATCAATAAAGCAGCCGCTGTCGCCGATATCACGCCGTCCGATAACAATACCGTCATAAGTTACAAGCATAGTCTCTCCTAAAAATACTCTAAGAACCCATCTTCATAAGTTTTGTGTACAGATTTTCGAGTACTAGACAAAATTTCGCAGGCGTACTGTATGTACGTCAAGAAATTTTAACGAAGTAATCGGGAAAATGTATCGGAAAGATGTGTGCAAAGCTTATGAAGATGGGTTCTAACCACAAAAAAGCCCCCACAAGGAGGGCCATCAGTCATAACTCCGAGCAACTCCACACACTATTGCCCAAAGTAAATCAACGCATATATTCACGCCAATCGAGGTCGCCCCGTTCAAGCGCATGAATAAGTGCTTCTGCTGTCGCAATATTAGTAGCAACAGGAATATTATGCACATCGCAAAGGCGAAGAATATTTATGTCGTTCGGTTCGTGAGCCTTTGCATTCAGCGGATCACGGAAAAACAGCAGCAAATCTATTTCGTTACAGCTGATGCTTGAAGCAAGCTGCTGGTCGCCGCCTTGCGAACCACTCAGAAATCTCTGAATATGCAGTCCCGAAGCCTCAGCAACAAGCTTTCCCGTAGTACCTGTGGCGCAGATATTATATCTGCTTAAAATTCCACAATAAGCGATGCAAAACTGAACCATCAATTCCTTTTTCGAATCGTGCGCAATAAGAGCGATGTTCATATAGTAAACTCCTCTCCCATAAAAACTGTCATTAAATAACTGAAATCAGTCCTTGAGCGTAAGCGGAACTTCCTGTCCGTCAATTCTTCTTGCAATAGCGGTATAAGCCTTGAATCCACCACAATTCGGAGGCAGCGGCTCGCCCTTCGAACCACAGATCTTAATATTCACGTCCTCAGGCACAACGCCGATAAGCGGAATGCCGACAGCGTCCATAACCTCGTCAAGGTCATACACCGTATCTTCCTCAGCAAATCTCGGACTGACCTTATTGATAACAAGACGCTGATTTATGCAGTTCTTCACATACAAGAAGTCGGAAAGCATCTGACCATCACGCACGCACACAGAATCGGGAGTAGTTACCATAAGAATAAGGTCTGCCGCCTTGATAACGCTGAAAACAGAGCTTCCCACACCTGCTGTGTCAATGATTATGTAATCGAAGAACTGGCGCATTTCCTCACACACGCTCATAATCTTCTCAGGGTTGATGTCAATGAAAGGATTTCGAGTAGCACACACCAAAGACAGATTAGGTATTCCGTCAACCTTTGTCGTTGCAGTCAGAATATCAATCTCACCTTCCAGGTATTCTCCGATGTCGTGCTTTACCTTATCTTTAATGCCAAGCATTATATCAAGGCAACGCAGACCAAAGTCCAGCTCCACCAGCAAAGTTTTGTGACCAAGATCCGCAAGACCTCTCGCAACATTTGCAGAAGTGGTAGACTTGCCCGTTCCACCCTTACCTGCCGTAACAGCAATAATCTGTGACATATTGTTCCCCTCTCCGCAAGCTTAATGTCATCTCCAGATGCCCCCTCGACAACACAAAGCTTTACATAAAATCCATCTTATTATATTTTACCACAAAAAACCGAATAAGAAAAGAGCTTTTTTCACTATTTAACAATTTTCGTTAATTTCTTTCAAATTTCGTTCATGCCCTTTGTGCATATTCTACAAACAATTATATCAGTGTGGCCGGTACACCATTATCATCATAGTGTCTGGAAATCTCTCCGTTTACATAAGCGTTTACAATGTTCGAACCCAGACCCCATGCCCTTGCGCTGTCCTCTATGATAATGCCGAAAGCGATTTCGGGGTCATCAGCAGGATAATACCCGATAAAAGCCGAGTTAAACCTATCCACCGAAGTCTGCGGCGAACCTGTTTTGGTAGCGACATTTCCGCTTCCCACTCCGATATAATCAAATACGTTGTAGTATCCCTCACCCTTAATTGAAGTCCACAGCGTATCCGTTACCATCAGCATACCCTCTTTGACAGCTTCCATATAATCCGCCATTCCGGGATAATCAGAAAAATCCTCTGCAATAACAGTAGGTGAATCGTAAAGTTTTTCGGAAAAATCAAAATTATAAACCGATTTTACGATGTGAGGCTGATACCGCACTCCCTTATTTGCAAGAGTCATTGCCTGAACCGCCAGATGAAGCGGAGTAACACCCGTTTCACACTGTCCGATACCTGCCTGAACAATATTACCCTGATTCCATGTAAGACCCAGCTTATCATACAGCTCAAGCGAAGTCATCTGACCGTTCTCCATTGTCAATTCAAAGTCGAGATCCTCGCCTATACCGAACCTTGAACCCCATTCAGCAAGCTTTGTAATTCCCATTCTTCTTGCGGTTTCATAGAAGAAGATATTGCACGAATACCTCAATGCATATTTAACGTTGATAGAGCCGTGATACCCCATACAAGTAGGCGAAAAACCGGGCGCATAATAAGTGTATACATGACCGCAGTTTATCGCTGTATCAGAAGAAATAACTCCCTCAGCAAGACCTGCGATAGCGGTAATCGTCTTGAACGTTGAACCGGGTCTGAACACACCGTCAAGCGCACGGTTGAACACAGGAGAATATTCAGCGGAAATTACATCGCTGTAATTTTCCACATATTCATTAAGGTCATAATTCGGATAACTCACACTTGCAAGCACTCCGCCCGTCTTACAATCCAGAACCACTGCTGCGCCTGCATGGCAGGCCTCCTCAAGCAGTTCGGGATTTGTTTTAAATTCGGGATTATAATATTCCGAACGAAAATACTTTACATGATACTCAATAGCGTCCTGGACAAGTTTCTGAAAATCAGAATCAATAGTCAGCATAACGGATTTTCCCGCAACAGGGTCTGATGTGACTTCATCGCTGACTTCACGTCCGTCAGTGCTGCGTGTAATGCTCCGTGTGCCTCTGATACCTCTGAGTTCGCTTTCCAAAGCCTTTTCGACACCGCTAAGACCCAGACTGTCGTTATACATATATCCCTGTTCTTTCAGAGTACTGTAATCCTCGGCTGAAATAGCTCCCACAGTTCCGCGAAGATGCGCAGCGACATCGCTTTCCAGATACTGACGCTCCCAGCTTTCGGTGATATCAACGCCGTCAAGATACCCCGACAGCTCTTTCAGATCTATAACGGTATCTGCGCTGATATCAGACGCCAGAACAAACTTGTTAATATACGAAAAATCCTTTGCAGTCATGCTGTAACGCACACCTGCAATTGCGCGGCGCATTGTTTCGTCGTACTTGTCGCTGATTTCATACATTTCGTACAAATGGAAAATGCAGTCATCAACATTCGCATAATTTGCAATCCCAAGTCTGTTTTTCAAAGCCTCAACAGCCTTATCCTTTCCTGCGAGAAAGGCATAAGGCGCATTTTTCCCTATCGGAAGAGAATCATTCCATTCCTCATTGTTTTTCATAAGGACGGAAAGTACACGATAAATAATCTCGTTTTGCTTCTCGTTTTCTTTTGGAAGAGTGGTATATTGAAGATTTACATTATACACCATCTTGTTTGTATTGAGAAGTTTTCCGTTTGCATCGGCAATCTGACCTCTTGCGGCATCAATATCCTGATTTGCAACATAAGTACGTTTCGTCATACCAAGGTATGAACTTCCGTCAACAAGCTGTATCTGAAGAAGCCGCAGTCCGCACAAAAACGCACACACCACAACAAATGCCGCCAGAACAATCGAGCGGATAATTCCTGAGATTTTATCCATAGTTAATCTTTTTCCTTTGCCGCAGATTCCTCAGCATTATCGGCGGAGCTTCTGAGTCGCTGTTCTTGTGTCGGACGCATATGACAGCTTATAAACCGCACCATCAGAAACACAGGAACTGAGAGAACAATCGCCGCACCATAGCTTGGCATAACAGCCTTTTTAAACGAAATAAGGCTGTCTTGTCCTTCCCACACCCAATGCAAAAAAATCATATCCATAAACGCCATAATAACAGTCACTGCCGTATTCATTATCAAGTGTGAAACAGAACCTACCCTCACCCAGAATCTTGAAAGCAGTGATACCACAGGACACAGACACAACAGCCACAGTGAGGAAAAACCAATCACAGTAACTCCATTTGCCATATCCAGCATAAGTCCGCACACTGTTCCGAAAATTCCTGCAGCCAGATCTCCCTCAAACATCGCAACAGCCGTTGCAAGAGGGATTATAAGAAGTGGGCAAAATCTCGGAATAATAGGATTTGTTTCAAAAAGATAAAACAGCAGCAGCATTGCGCTGTACAAACCCCACCGTGCGAAAGAACGCATTTTTTCTCTGCGAGAACGAGCTCTTATCCCGTTCTTTTTCTTCATATATTTCATAATCCGCACCATCAGAACGTGGGTTATTCGTCCGTTTCAAAAGGAATACCCTTTCCGTCAAAATCTGTAATAACGAAAACCGATGTCACGCTGCGCACGTCTTGGGCAAGCTCAATAACTGCGTGTTTGGAAAAGCCGTTAGGGTCGTCATATACCGATACAACTTTTCCAACGTACAAATCACCCGGAAAAAGTCCGCTTTTTCCCGATGTAAAGATTATGTCGCCCTCTTTGATATCAGCGTCTTTGAGAATATTGCTCATAAGGCACTGACCGTTCTGAGCATTTTCAAGATTATTTTCAAGAACACCCGTTGTTCTGACGCGAGTTGTATAAACTCCGACATTGACATCGGGACTTAAAATTGTCGTTACCCTTGCATAGTTCTCCGCAACAGAAGTAACACGCCCCACAAGACCCAGATTTGTAATAATCGGGTCACCGAGTGAAATACCGCTGTTGCTGCCTTTTCCGACAGTAAATCCGCCGTAAATATCGTTTGCGTTTCTGGCGATAACGTCACACGGCTCCGAAAAACGAAAATCCTCGTTCTTCTCACGCAGTTCAAGCATTTCACGCAGTTTGTCATTTTCCTGAAGCAGGCTTTCATAATCCATTGTGCTCTTGTACATTTCCGCAAGCTGCTCTTTAAGCTGCTCGTTTTCTTCCTTGTACTTATCAGCATTCACAAGCTTGTCAATCAGTCCTGTTACTCCGTCGGAAATTGCATTTGCCGCACTTACGAACGGATAAGTAATTGTGCCTATCACCTGTTCAGCAACAGTCTGCGTTCCTGCGGTAACAGCGGCGCATACCATTATTCCAAGCAGCAGCGCCGCAATACACAGCAGAATACGAAACCTTATACTGTGAAAAAAATCCTTCATACTTCAGAAAATCAATAAATAGTTTCGTCCTCGGACAGTACGTCCTCAAGCTTGTCGATATTTTCAAGAACCTTACCCGTACCATCTGCAACGCAGTCGAGGGGACGCTCCGCAATCTTTACAGGCATTCCTGTTTCCTCATGGATAAGGCGATCAAGACCACGCAGGCAAGCGCCGCCGCCTGCAAGCATAATACCGCTCTCAATAATATCGGCCGCAAGTTCAGGCGGTGCCTTTTCAAGAGTGGTCTTTATAGCGTCGATAACGTGAGAAAGCGGCTCGGAGAGTGCCTCGCGAATTTCCGCAGAAGTGATTGTGATGTTCTCAGGCAAACCATTAAGCAGGTTTCTTCCCTTGATATCCATAACAGGCTCGTTCTCATCAATCTGATAAGCCGAACCGATACCCGTCTTGATATTCTCGGCAGTTCTTTCACCGATAAGAAGATTGTATTTCTTTTTAATGTAATTTATGATAGACAAATCAAACTCATCGCCAGCCACACGCACAGAACGTGCAGTTACAATGCCGCCCAGTGAGATAATGGCAACTTCGCTTGTACCGCCGCCGATATCAACGATCATACTTCCCACAGGCTCAGCCACAGGAAGACCTGCGCCGATAGCAGCCGCCATAGGCTCCTCAATGATAGACGCTCTCTTTGCGCCTGCCTGCTGAGCCGCTTCCTTAACCGCTCTGCGCTCTACTTCGGTAACACCCGATGGAATGCAGATAATAACTCTTGCCTTGCCTCTGCCCTTGAGAGCCTTTTTTATAAACTGCTCAAGCATAATAGACGTCATATCAAAGTCAGCAATAACGCCGTCCTTAAGAGGTCTTATTGCAACGATAGAGCCGGGAGTACGTCCGATAACGTCCTTTGCTTCCTGACCGACATAACGCACCTGACGGGCTTTCTTATCAACCGCAACTACGCTGGGTTCACGAATGATAATACCCTTTCCTCTCATATAAACAAGCGTATTCGCTGTTCCAAGATCAATACCGATATCCTTATTTACACCAAACATTCTGAAGAGTCCTTTCTTTTCTGAAAATAAGATTTGTAATTTGCATAAACAATGCCACTTTAAATTATAACACTATCTTTTCCGTTTTTCAATATATTATTTACCATAATTTTGACGAAATTTTAAAGGATTTTTTTGTCATTTTAACGGACTGGTGCATCAGTGCTTTTGTTCGCTAAAACTGTCGGACATTCTATCAGCGAAAAACAAGCGGCACTT
>CAZTRH010000008.1:0-21571 GCA_964616605.1 uncultured Ruminococcus sp. | reverse complement strand
ACTATTCATTCAGACTCCCGGATATAAAAAAGCGCAGACAAACTGCCTGCGCTTTTGTTCGCTAAAACTGTCGGACATTCTATCAGCGAAAAACAAGCGGCACTTCGCACTCTCACGGACAGAATTATCCATTTCAGACGCATAAACTATTCATTCAGACTCCCGGATATAAAAAAGCGCAGACAAACTGCCTGCGCTTTATATTTAAAGTGATCTGCAAAAAATTACTTCTTCATTGAGTTCACAAGTTCAAGAGTATCTCTTGCAATGAGCAGTTCCTCGTTAGTAGGAACAACCCATACCTCAACCTTGCTGTCGGGAGCGGAAATCTTTGCGAGCTTGCCGTGAAGACCTGCGTTTGCAGTCTTGTCAAGCTTAATGCCAAGATATTCCATATTGGAGCAAACGTCCTCGCGAAGATCATCAGAGTTCTCACCGATACCGCCTGTAAACAGAACAGCGTCAAGACCGTTCATAACGGCTGCAAAAGAACCGATGTACTTCTTGATTTCGTAACGGAGCATTTCAAGAGCAAGCTTAGCTCTCTTGTTGCCGTCAGCAGCTGCTGCGCCAAGGTCACGAGCGTCACTGGAAACGCCGGAAATACCAAGGAAGCCTGACTTCTTGTTGAGGTAATCGCTCATTTCGCTTGCGCTAAGACCAAGCTTATTCTGAATGAATGTAACAGCTGACGGATCTACGCAGCCGGAACGAGTACCCATGATAACACCGTCAAGAGGAGTGAAGCCCATGGTAGTATCAATCGACTTGCCGCCCTCAACCGCAGTAATGGAAGAACCATTTCCGAGGTGGCAGGATACGATTTTAAGATCCTTTACGTCCTTGCCCATAGCGTCAGCAAGAGCCTGAGAAACAAAACGGTGAGATGTGCCGTGGAAGCCGTACTTTCTTACATGGTACTTCTCGTAGCACTCATAAGGCATACCGAACATATAAGCCTTTTCGGGCATTGTCTGGTGGAAAGCAGTATCGAATACAACAACCTGGGGAGTAGTATCGGAAATAACCTTCTTACAAGCTCTCAGAGCAAGAGCGTGAGGGTGGTTATGTACGGGAGCAAGCTCTGCGAGGTCGTCAATCTGCTGAATAACCTCGTCTGTTGCGAGAGTTGTCTTGTTGAACACTTCTGCACCCTGTACTATTCTGTGACCAACTGCGTAAATCTCGTCCATAGACTTGATAACAGAAGCATCGCCTGTTGTGAGAACCTCAACCAGCTTTTCAAAAGCCTCTGTGTGAGTCGGAAAATCGCAGTCGATATCAACACAACGACCATCAAATGTAGTGTGCTTAATATGTCCGCAGATACCGATACGGTCGCAGTTACCCTTTGCAATAACGCTCTCATCGTCCATTTCAAGAAGCTGATACTTCAGAGAAGAGCTTCCTGCATTTACAACCAAAATCTTCATATTTTTAAAATCCTTTCATAGAAATAAAATAACATCTTTAATATTTTAACTCTTTTTCCACAAAAAATCAAGTGTTTTTTGAAATATTTATTGATTTTCCCAGAAAAGTGTGATAAAATAGTAAGTATACTGACTAAATACACAAACACGAGGTGAGTATGATGAAAACAGCAGCAATCATCAGCGAATTTAACCCATTCCACAACGGACACCGCTATCTCATCGAACAGACGCGCGCTAATGGCGCAACGCACATAGCAGCTGTAATGAGCGGAAATTTTGTACAGCGTGGGGACGTCTCTGTTTACGACAAATTCACCCGCACTAAAACCGCACTTGAAAACGGTGTTGACCTTGTAATAGAACTTCCAGAACGCATATCGCTTACCGCAGCGGAAGGATTTGGAAAAGGCGCAGTTGAAATCATTTCCTCGCTTGGGTGTGTGGATATGCTTTCTTTTGGCAGCGAATGTGGAGATCTTGCGGCACTGCGTGAAGCTTCGGGCGCAATTGAATATGCTGTGCATACGAATGAGTTTTCCGAGTTTATCGTCCGCGGAAAAAGCTATCCCGCAGCATTATCGGAAACAATCCGACAGTATTACACCGAAGATGTTGCCGAAACAATCGCTTGCCCCAACAACACGCTTGCGATAGAATATCTCAATGCTCTTGACAATACAGGCAGCAAAATTGAGCCGTTCACTGTAAAGCGCTTTGGCGCGGCACACGACAGCGACAACAGCACATACCCCGGATTTTCAAGCGGTTCGGCACTTCGGAATTTAATTCATATGAATGAAGATTACAGTGCCTATGCCCCCCCTGTTGACGCCCCGACTGCAAATCTCTCACGACTTGAACGTGCCATTTTAAGTTCGCTTCGTACAATGACTGCCGAGGATTTCGACTGTATCTACGACTGCGCTAACGGACTGGGCGCAAGACTTCACAAAGCCGCACGTTCTGCGTGTTCACTGAACGAGCTTTATTTTCTCACAAAAACCAAGCGTTACACACTTGCAAGAATAAGACGCGCGGTTCTGTGCGGATTTCTCGGAATTGACAGACGTTTTGCACTGGAAAAACCTGCGTATATCCGAGTACTTGGAATGAACGCACGAGGACGTGAAATCTTATCCGCTGCAAACTGTACCGTACCTATTGACACATCACTTAAAGCGTTGTCAAAAAAATCCCGTGATGCTGCCCGTCAAGCCAACTTCACCGCACGCTGTACCGACATTTATTCGCTGTGCTTTGAAAAACCGCTCCCATGCGGAAGAGATTTCACCGCAGCGCCGATTATTCTCGAATAACCCTATAATGAAAGGCATATCAAATGGGAAAATACGAAGAACTACGATTAAAGCACCCTCTTTTTATTTACCACAGCTATACCCTGACAGATGATACTGTTGAGTTTCATTTTCAAATAGACGAATACCATTTCTATCCGAAATGGTATTTTGAAAAAAAGCTTACCGAAGGCGAATATTCACGCTCTGCTGCCGAATATGCAGCGTTCTCGCTAGGTATGGCAGAGCTTGTATCCTACTGGAAAACAGCCTGCTCTCCGAACGTTGAAATCCACTGCGGAACACTTAATAAAGAGCAGATAACCTGGTGGAAAAAGCTTTATTTCAACGGACTGGGCGAATTTTTCTACCGAAACGGAATAACCACCGACTTCGCAAGCTTTATGACAATCACCGCAAACAACGAACCTCTAACTTTCAAAAACAACTTTCCTCTCAGCGGCGCACTCGTCCCTGTCGGCGGCGGAAAAGACAGCGTTGTATCGCTCGAAATGCTCAGAAGCGCAGGCGAAGAAATCACTCCCTACATCATCAACGCTCTTCCCTCTGCCGTGAACTGTGCGCTGGCAAGCGGAGCCTCAAAAGAAAACATCATCGCTCCAAAACGCACGCTTGACCCCACAATGCTATCCCTCAACAAGCAGGGTTATCTCAACGGACACACTCCGTTTTCTGCGATTGTGGCTTTCTCATCATTGCTTTTTGCGATTTTGACAAATAAGAAGTATATAGTTTTATCCAACGAGAGCAGCGCAAATGAAACCTACGTTCAGGGTGCTGAAATTAACCACCAATACAGCAAATCTACGGAGTTTGAGCGTGATTTCCGTGAATATTGTGGAAAGTATTTCAGCGGCTGCGCAGAATATTTCAGTCTGCTGCGACCGCTGTCGGAATGGCAGATTGCACGGGAATTTGTAAAGTATCCGCAGTATTTCAGCGTTTTCCGAAGCTGCAATTTGGGTTCAAAGGAAAACAAGTGGTGCTGCAATTGCGCAAAGTGCCTGTATGTTTACATTCTGCTTGCGGCTTTCCTTGATGATAATATTCTCGAAGAAATGTTCGGTGAAAACCTGCTTTTGCGTGAAGATATGATACCGATACTTGACGGATTGGTGCTTGATGAAGTAGACAAACCGTTCGAATGCGTAGGCACGAAAAACGAAGTGCGTTTGTCGCTTAAAATGGCTTCACAGAGGAGAATTAAAGCTCTGCCGATATTACTTTCGCATTTTAACGAAAAACTCGGAAACTGCGAAATTCATTCTCCCGAAAATTTCTTTGACACGGAAAATTTTGTTCCGCTTCAATTTGAATCTTATGTAAAGAAGGCGGCTTATGGATATTAAGAAATTAACTCCCCTCTTTGAGGGAAAACGCTGTGTAATACTCGGATTTGGACGAGAAGGAAAGGTGTGGCTTGAACTGCTTATCAAGCTCTCCTGCTGCAAGAAAATCGCCGTTGCCGATATGAACCCTGTCGAAATAGACAATCCCGATATAGTAACCCACTGCGGCGAGCATTATCTTGAAGAGTGCGAAAACTACGACCTTATTCTTCAATCCCCCGGCGTAGTCATAAAGAATAATTTAAGCGCAGCTGCAAAAGCGAAAATCCTCACCCAGACAGAAGTTCTGCTTCGACTTGGAAAAGACGGCTGCCTTAAACACATAATCGGCATTACGGGAACGAAAGGCAAATCCACTACTTCATCGCTTGTTTATCACTTCCTGCAAAGCTGCAATATTCCGTCAATACTCATTGGAAACATCGGAATACCACCGCTTCAGCGAATAGAGGAGTTCAACGAAAATCTCACCGTAGTCTGTGAAATGAGCTGCCATCAGCTGGAATTTGTAAAACATTCCCCCGACATTTCCGTACTGCTGAATATCTATCCCGAACACCTCGACCATTATACAGATTTAAACGCTTATGCTCAGACAAAGAGGAATATTGCACGCTATCAGACGAGCGGCTGTCACACTTTGGCAAACATCGATGTTCTTCCCATCGAATGCGGCGGAACACTCTGCACAACGGCATTCGGAAAATCCGCTGACGTGTGGACAGACGGAAGTTCTCTTTTCCTTTTTGGAAAAGAGATCCCCTGCGAATGCGTGAAAACAAAGCTTTGCGGCAAACACAATCTTTATAATATCGCAGTTGCTCTTGCTGCTGCCAACCTTGCAGAAGCAGATATCAATACATGTCTTGAACATCTCTGCGAGTTTGAGGGATTGAAGCATCGACTTGAAAGAATAAACAACATAGACGGAGTTGAATATATCAACGACAGTATCAGCACTATCCCCGAAGCCGCAATTGCAGCTGTCAAAGCGTTTGATGATACCGACTGCATTATACTTGGCGGTATGGACAGAGGAATTTCGTATGATATCCTTGGAGAATTTCTGAACACCGGAGTTGTTAAAAACGTTATTCTCTTACCCGACAGCGGTCTGCGTATAGGAAAACTAATCACCAACCCTGAAGTCAGTCTTTATTATGCGAAAGATTTAAAGGACGCAGTTCTTCACTCCATCGGCTGCGCAAGACACAGAGTATTGTTCTCTCCTGCGTCTGCAAGCTATGGTTTCTACAAGAACTTTGAAGAACGCGGAGATCATTTCAAAAAAGTCGTATCCGGATACAGAGGCTTTTACGAACGAATGACGATGTAAAAAAAGACTGAGGCTGCCGCATTACACGACAGCCTCATTCTATGTAAAACAGCCGCTGCAACCTTGGCAGACGACACCTACACCAACCAAAGCTGCTCGCTCGGCTATTCAAGAGCCATCGGGCTGCCTCACGGTACGGCTGTAGGATTTTTTGAAGGGCGATTTGTAATACCGCCCTTTATATTTTATGCCGTTTTCAAAAAAGGGTCACTGTAAAACGAAAAAGTATTTCAGAACAACCTAATAAAATCAAATCCCCCTTGCAAAACAAGGGGGAAACTATGTAAAACTTATCTCATAAAAGCAGCGTAATAATCCATATCCGCAAAGATATCTTCAATTCCCATTCCTGCACAGCCTACGCAAGCAACCACTCCAATAATATACAAAATTCCAAGACCCAAGGCTACTGCCTGCCAGATAAGCATTGCACGGGCATAGTTCTTTTTTGATGTAGGAGTACCTGAACCAAACGCCCATACAAACAGCAGAATAAGTCCGATAATTCCGAGTCCCGAAAGGAAAGTTGTCAGTACCCACTGACCAACGCTCATTTCGGAATTATTGTTGTTATTGTTCTGAGGATAAACAGGCGCGCCATAGTTCGGTATCTGTCCCTGATTAGAACCAACCCCGGTTGTGTTATTATAGTTGCTTGAATTATCAGAAGCCACGGGAGCAGAGGGTGCAATCGGAGCAGATGACATCATCGGTTCCGTAGAGGGTTTTCCAAGGTCTACAACGCTGTCAAGCTTTTCGCCGCAGTTCGGGCAGAACACACCATCGCCGCTTACAAGGCTGCCGCATTTGTTACAAAATCTTTCCATAAATTACCTCACAATAATCACTGAATAAAATAAACCGACGGCGCATTCAGCCGTACACAGTTATTTTAGCATATATAGCAGTATTTGTCAAGTGCTTAATCACAAATAATCATGCTTATTCTTCAATCGGAACTGTTATCCACTGGCTCATACCTGCGCCCCAGACCTCATTCGGACGAGTTCTGAAACCAAACTGCTTATAAAAATCCTCTTTGCCGATAGCAGACATCAGATACAGAACAATTGTTTCACCAGGCTGCACAGTACTTCTCATAAAATCAACAGTTCTGTTCATCATTGTTTTACCGATGCCTCTGCCCTGATATTCAGGGATTACCATAACGTCCGTAATGAAATTCGCATAACTGCCGTCTGACAGAACTCTTATCATTCCGATTGCCTTTCCGTTGTCGCGAACTGTTGTAATGTGAAACGCATTATTAAGCGCATTTGAAGCGATACGCTCCGACAGCTGCATAAAATTTACCGCACGGCGCATTTCAAAGTATTCTTCAAGCGTAGGCGCTTTATCTATGTATTCAATCATCTTCCACTCTCCATAAAAAAGTCATTCAACGTCAATCTTTTAAAATTCCGCTCTGTCTTACAGAGCGGAATTTTAATATTTTAAGTGTTTTCAGAATTATCCTCGCCTTTTTCTTCAAGGGAAACTACCGTATCAGCATTATCCTCAGCGACAGCGGACGAAACATCATCATTTTTTTCTGCACCTTCACCGATGGCGTTTCCATCAGCGTCAATCTCACGGTTCATCAGCTTGTAGAATTCAGGACCATCGACAGTTTCACGCTTGAGAAGTGCCTGTGTTACAACTTCAAGCAGATCACGATGTTCTGTGAGAATATCCTTCGCACGCTCATAAGCTGTTTCGATAATTTCACGAACCTCTGCGTCAATCTCGCTTGCAACAGTTTCAGAGAAATGTCTGCTCTGCTTCGAGTAATCACGTCCAAGGAACACCTGCGGACCCTCATCGCCATAGAGAATAGGACCGAGCTTCTCAGAGAAGCCGTAACGCGCCACCATATTGTGGGCAGTTTCTGTTGCACGCTCAATATCGTTGGAAGCACCCGTTGTGATATCGTCAAGTACTATCTGCTCAGCGGCACGACCTGCAAGCAGAACAACGAGTTCTTCCTGCATACGGCGCTTTGTCATATGCTCGTGATCCTTTTCGGGAACGTGCATTGTAAAGCCTGCCGCCATTCCGCGGGGAACGATAGTCACCTTGTACACCTTATCCTGTGTAGGACAGAAGAATGTTGCCACTGCGTGGCCTGCTTCGTGGTAAGCGGTAATGCGCTTATCCTCATCGCTTACAACGTGGCTCTTCTTTTCGGGACCTGCCACCACCTTAACGGTAGCTTCTTCAATATCTGCCTCAGTAACAGCCTTGCGGTTATTTCTTGCCGCCATAAGTGCAGCTTCATTCACAAGGTTTTCAAGGTCTGCACCCGTAAAGCCTACGGTTCTTCCTGCAATACGCTTAAGGTCAACATCGGGACCCATATTCTTATTTCTAGTGTGAACCTTGAGGATTTCCTCACGACCCTTCATATCGGGGTAGTCCACATAAATCTGTCTGTCAAAACGTCCCGGACGCAGCAATGCCGGGTCAAGTATATCACGGCGGTTAGTTGCCGCCATAACGATAATATTCTGATTTTCAGTAAAGCCGTCCATCTCAACAAGAAGCTGGTTCAGGGTCTGCTCGCGCTCGTCGTGACCACCGCCAAGACCCGTTCCACGCTGACGACCCACTGCGTCTATCTCATCAATAAAAACAATTGACGGAGTCTGCTTCTTCGCCTGATCAAACAAATCTCTTACACGGGAGGCACCTACGCCGACATACATTTCCACGAAATCCGAACCCGAAATAGAGAAGAAAGGTGCGCCTGCCTCACCTGCAACAGCCTTCGCCAACAGCGTCTTACCTGTTCCTGGAGGGCCTACAAGCAGCACGCCCTTTGGAACTCTGGCGCCTATCTCACGATATTTAGCCGGATTTTTAAGGTAATCGACTATCTCGACAAGCTCCTGTTTCTCTTCATCAGCACCTGCAACATCATCAAACGTAACTTTCTTTCCCGACTGCGGACGAACATTCGCGCGGGAGAAAGTATTCATCTTGCCGCCGCCTGTTGTCTGCCGCAGAACAATAAGCGTAAAGACAATCATTATAATGATAAGCAACAAATACGGCAGAATAGTCGTTAAGAACGTGTTATCCGAAATCGGAATATAGTTTTCTATAAGAGCTGCGTTGGGATTTGCCTCATTATAGCGCACACGATAATTTGCAGGCTTGCCGTCCTGCGTGTATCCATTGTTGATGTCATTAATAAAGACATTAACATTTGGAACAGTATAGGTTTTTAAATTTTTGGAGTCGCTTTCCTCACCCTTGAGGTAATACTTCAGAACTCCGCTTCCCAAATCCAGTTCATACGCCGAAACATTGAGATTATCAAACTCAACTATAATATCCGAATATCTCTTAGCCGAGTTCTTAGAAGAACCTCCTGCAACATTCAGCATATAAACCAATCCGAAAATCAACAGAATCGCAATGATGAAATAAATTATAACGCCTTGAAATTTATTTTTTTTCATCTGTCCTCCTTGTCCGCCTTTCTTATGTTTTATTATTTACTAGCAGTTTTCTGCTGTTTATATCTTGTAAATTCCGATATAAGGAAGATTTCTGAACCTCTGATCGCAGTCCAGACCATATCCCACAACGAAATAATCGTCAATCGAAAATCCCACATAATCCGCCTTAAAGTCTTCCACAACACGCCTTGACGGTTTATCAAGGAAACTTGCAATCTTCACTGATGACGGGTTCATCGCAAGAATATGCTCTTTCAGAAGAGCCATAGTCCTTGCCGTATCAACGATATCCTCGACAATTAAAACATCTCTGCCCCACACATCGGGAAATTCGCTTACATTCAGCTTTACATCACCGCTCGACTGCGTTCCCGTATAGCTTGACGCACGGATAAATTCGATCTGAACTTCCATATCCATTGACCGTATAAGATCCGTAAAAAACGGCGCCGCACCCTTCAGCACACACAAAAGAAGCGGATTTTTACCTTTATATTCATCGGTAAGCTGCGATCCGAGCTGTTTTACACGCTCTGAGATTTCCTTTTCTGTAAAAAGGATTTTTTCAATTTCTTTCGGTACAAACATCATTTACTCCTGAATATTTACTTTTTACTTTTTGATTTTGCACACTGCGTTTATTATATCACATAAATTTCCGAATTTCAATTGTTTTATGTGAATATTAGTTGAAATTTTTAAAATATAATCAACGCTGCGCTAAGATTGTTTGCTGCTGTGGCTTTCCTCACGCCGCACAACACCAAAAGCGGCAGGCATAAGACGATTTTTACGCGATGTTACCTAAAAGGACAAATTTTCAGTCCTTCTCATTAAAGCCACCAAATACCTGTTTGATTTCTTCGGTATAGCACACTCCTTTTCGGATAGTAAAAAACTTATCTTTGCAAGGATTATAACGTGTACTTCGTAATGAAAGCAGCGATGCAGCCGTATTTATTCTCAGTGCAGACGGTTCAATGTCACCGCTTTCCAGAATTTTCCGTACAGCTCTTGCTTTTATCGGCGCTTCCAGTTGTGATAGCATAGCAGCGTCCCAACCACGTCCCTTTTTTGCTTTTTCCAGAGCTATATCGCTCTGTTTTTCAAGAAAAGCGTTATCCTCACGCAATATGCCGCTCATTCGTGAAATCACCGTCTGAAGCGATGGATTTATCTTTTCAAGTTCCGGGATAACGTTCAGTCTTATCTTGTTTCTCGAATACTCGTCCGACAAATTCGTCCTGTCGGTGACATAATTCTGAGAAAGTTCCGCCAGACGTTCCTCAACATCACAGCGTGTGCAGTAAATCAGCGGACGTATCACACGGTTATCACCAAGCGGTCTGACAGGCGGTATTCCGCACAGTCCCGCAATTCCTGTCCCTCTCGTCAGATTGAACAGCACGGTTTCGGCATTATCAGAAGCGGTATGAGCAGTTGCAAGAATTTTCGCTTTGAATTTTTTCAGACAATCTGAAAAAAAATCATATCGTATACGTCTTGCCGCCTGCTCAACGCTTTCGTGAGGCAAAAGCATTTCGTTTACGTTCACACGAGCCACTTTCAGTGGAACGCCAAGAGTGCGGCACAGATTCACGCAGAACTGCTCGTCGCTGTCGCTCTCTTTTCCTCGCAGACCGTGATTGAGATGGCAGGCGCAAACGCTTATCCCAAGTTCACTTTCAAGTTCTTTGAGTATTCCGAGCAGCGACACACTGTCAGCGCCGCCTGATAAGGCAACAACAATCGGCTCTGCAGCAGACTTTTCATTTGCGAACATATCGTAATCCGAAACTGCCGCCAGAACCTTATTTGCGAAATTTTCCATACCACAACTCCCAAACATCAGCCGGACGGTGCGTCACTATGCTTGAAATCGACATTATAGAAACGAGTATATTCGCCTTCCCAGCCAATCGGAATCATGCCTGTTTCACCGTGACGGTTCTTTGCAATAATGCATTCACAGACATTCTGATTGGGATCGGTTTTATCGTAATAAGCGTTTCTGTAAAGGAAAATTACGATATCAGCGTCCTGCTCAATTGATCCCGAATCACGCAGATCAGACAACAGCGGACGCTTGTCGGGACGCTGTTCAGGACCACGAGCAAGCTGCGACAACGCAATCACAGGTACTTTCAGTTCTTTTGCAAGGATTTTGAGATTTCGGGTAATTTCCGACATCTCCGCAACTCGATTTCCGTTATAATTGCCTGCGCTTGACATCAGCTGAAGGTAATCGACTATAACCAGACCGAGATTTTTCATTCGGCGCAGCTTCGACTTCATACTCATTATATTGAGAGCAGGCGTATCGTCAATGTATATTTCAAGGTGCTGCAAAAATTCGCCTGCCTGCATGATCTGTGAAATCTGGTCGTTGGTAATTTTTCCGGTTTTCATAGCTTCGGAGGAAATTCTCGCTTCACTTGAAAGAATACGGGAAACAATCTGTTCCTTTGACATTTCAAGGCTGAACACGCACACCTGCGCTTTAGGATTTTTCCTTGCCGCACCAACGGCAAGATTCATCGCAAACGAGGTTTTACCCATACCGGGACGTGCCGCCAAAATGATAAGGTCTGACTTATTCAGTCCGTAAATCCGCTTGTCAACGTGTGCAAAACCTGTTTCAAGACCCGTCATAACAGGTTTTCCGTTGTTTGCTCTGCTGGATTTTACCAGTTCATCAAGAGCGTTCACACGGTCGTACACAATTCCGCTTATATGTGTAAGGGAGCTTGTATCGCTGCCCGAACGGATATTATAAATCTTCTGTTCTGCCAGATTAACAATATCCTCCGCAGGGTCGGAACTGTTATTAGCCGCTTCAATAATTTCTCTTGACGCAAATATAAGCTGCCGCAGCATATACTTGTCGGTAATCATGCGCGCATACTTCATAGCCGCCGAAGGACTTGGCACAACCGCAACTGCGTCAGTGATATATTTCTTAGCTTCTTCAGCGGTCTTAAACACACCGTGCCGTTGACACGCTTCAATAACCGTTACAATATCGATCTTATCCGACGCCATAAACATCGTCACTAAAATCTGATATATACCACGGTTCACATCGGCGTAGAAATGCTCAGGGTGCAGCGTTGTCACCACATCGCCGAGAATTTCATCGCCCTTCATTACGACAGCGCCGATAACCGACTGCTCAGCCTCAAGGCTGAACGGAAGGTTCATACCTGAGTAATCAAAATCAGCCATCTAATCAACCCTTTTAATCTTCCTGCTCAACCGATACGGTAAACTTTGCGCTTACGCCTGCATACAGTCTTGCAGACGCAGCAAAATTTCCAAATCCCTCGATTTTGATATCAATTGTGATTTTCTTCTTATCAACGTCCAGTCCCAGCGACTGCTTGATAGCAGCGGATACTTCCTTAGCTGTCACCGTTCCGAACAAACGGCCGTTCTGACCTGCCTTTGCCTTTACAACAACAGTCTTACCCTCAAGAGCAGCGGCAATATCCTTTGCGTTCTGAGTATCAACATCAATCTTATGCTGAGCCTTATCCTTCTGTCCCTGAAGGAGATTGAGGTTCTGGGGAGTTGCCTCCTGTGCAAGACCCTTTTTAATAAGGCAATTTCTTCCGAAACCGTCCTTAACTTCCTTGATTTCGCCCTTTTTTCCTGTTCCCTGAACATCTTGTAAAAGAATAACTTTCATTTTAATAAACCTCCTGTAAAACCGTCCGCAAATTCAATCAGTCAGAACCGTCCTCCGCAGACGCACTAAAATAGTTGTCTATTGCCTCGTGGAGTCTGTCCACTGCTTCTTCCAATGAAATATCGTAAAGCTGTGCGCCTGCCATCGACTGATGACCGCCGCCGTCGTCCTTCTTGTTTCCAAGGCTTTCCATAATTACCTGAACATTGATTTTTCCAAGCGACCTTGCACTGATGCTCCAGCCGTTTTCAATCGGATAGAGCGTGAAAGAAGCGTCCACATTCCGTATATACAGCATCTCATCAGCAGCCTGCGAACAAAGCACTCGTATTCCTGCAAAATTCTCTTCGACCACTGCAACAGCGCACCTTCCCCTGTACACCACAGCCGAAGAAATGATTTCCGACTTCTTCATCTTCTGCTCAATCGGCATATCAAATAATTTCTTCACAGAGATTGTATCAGCGCCGATTTTCTTCAGATACGCTGCTGCTTCAAATGTAGAAACACCCGAACGCATTACAAAATCCCTTGTATCCAGTGCAATTCCCGCAAGCAGCGCTTCAGCTTCGATAGGTTTCAGCAACGATCCCGAACCAAAGTACTGAATAAGCTCTGTCACAAGCTCCGCAGCAGAGGAAGCGTTACTCTCCTGACAGCGTACAGCAAATTCCGTTATTGCACCTGCGCTTAATCTATGGTGATCGATGATAATGACACGATTTTTATCCGCTTTTTCATAAAGCTCAGGTGCTTCCAGTTTTTTGAGAATATGCGTGTCAACAATAATAAGCACCGAGCGGTCGGTAATAAACCGCTCTGCTTCGTCGGGTTCGATTGCAACAGGTGTGTCGTAATCATCAAATCTGTCGAACAGTGCTTTTGCATTAGTTTTATTATCATCACGAAATCTTGCAACAGTGTAAGCAGGCACGCCAAGACGCCTAATGGCACAAGTAAGTCCTATAGCCGAGCCTGCGCTGTCGAAATCTCCGAAAGAGTGACCCATTATGTACACAGTATCCGCAGTTCCGACAAGGTTTTTGATTTCTTCCGCAGCAAGACGGATTTTAACTTTACCTGTGCGTTCTCGTCCGGGCGAAATTGCACCGAACGTGTTAAATCCGTTGGCAGTCTTGACCAACGCCTGATCTCCGCCACGCTCCAACGCCTTACCCAGCATATCGCTTGCAAAGCGCTCACCCTCGGCAAGCGAGGACGCAGTAGTTCCGACGCCGATAGACAGCGTAACAGCCGCACGCTCACGAACTATAATTTCATGTGCCTTATTTATAATCGCCATCTTATCCTCAATCATCTCGTCCAGATACTGCTGTTCAAGAACGATAAGGAACTTATCAACAGAAATCTTCTGCAAAACCGCCTTTTTCTCTGCAAAATATTCTTCTATCAGTCTGTCAACCTGAATTGTGACATAAGCACGTTCGCTCTCTTTTGCGCCCGAAAGCAGCTCCTCATAATTATCGACCATAACAATCATAACAATAGGACGAGTTATGTTATAAGTATGACGCAGTGTCTTATAATCTGTAATATCACGGAAAATAAGCATTGTAAAAGTCTGCTCGCCTGCCGCCTCAGCGTTTGTGCGGACTGCTTTATCTTCAAGGTTGTAAACATGAGAAGACGAATACACACGATACCAACTTTCGCCGAAACGTAATTCTCTGCCGTCTGAACCGAACAGTTCCAGCGGCATATCCGTCACAGCGTCAATAGACACATTATCCTCGCTCGGACGGAAAAAGGCAGTATTAAACTTCTCGTTGCTCCAGATAACACTTCTTCCGCTATCTACAATACACACAGGCAACGGAAAACTTGCAAGCGATACAGAGCTTGCATTGCGTATTTCCTCGGAAAGGCGTTCAAAATACCGATACTCGCTCTGTCGTATCTGAAGGAGTTTTCCAAGCGTCAGCCCCGACACACCGAGCAGCACAGGCAGCGATATCCAGAACACAACAGGTTCGGTGCGGAACACATAAACATCAATTGCAATAAGCATTATAATAAGCGTGCATACAGCCGCAAGCATCGCATTGCTTTTATAGAAGTTCCTCACTTCGTCCACCTCCGAACTCGTACTGTAAAAAATCAGATCTCCATTATTATCGGCAAAATCATCGGATCACGTTTCGTTTCCTTGTAAATAAAGTCGGAAAGAGCGTCACGCATTTCAGCCTTCATGCTGTTCCATTCACGGACCTTGTGTCCGCAATATCTCAGCATAACGTTCAGTACAACATATTTTGCATCATTTATAAGTTGTTCGCTGTCGCGCACATAAACAAAGCCTCTTGTTACAATATCAGGACCCGATACAAGCTGACCGCTCTCCTTGCTTATCGTTGCAACGACAATAATAACGCCGTCCTCCGCAAGGTGCTTTCTGTCACGCAGAACAACGCTTCCCACGTCACCGACTCCTATGCCGTCAATAAGCACTCGCCCGCTCGGTGCCGTACCTACAAACTTCATATCAACACCGTCAGTTTCCAGCACATCGCCAAGACCTGCAACAAAGGTGTTCTGTTCGGGGATACCCATTGTCATCGCAAGCGCAGAAAGCTTCTTGAGATGCTTATATTCACCGTGGATAGGAACAACAAATTTCGGCTTTGTAAGCGCCATCATAAGCTTAAGTTCTTCCTGGCAGGCGTGACCCGACACATGAACTTCGTACATACTCTCGTAGATAACCTCTGCACCCTGCTTCATAAGCTCGTTTACAACCTTGGTAACAAGCTTTTCATTTCCGGGAATAGGTGTTGCGGAAATGATAATCACATCATCTGGCGTAATGGATACTTGGCGATGGTCGCCGCTGGACATTCTCGAAAGCGCCGACAGCGGCTCACCCTGGCTTCCCGTAGTCACAACTACGATCTGTGCAGGGTCGTAGCTTCTCACGCTTTCAATATCAATGAGTGTGCCTTCGGGCATTCTGATGTAATTAAGTTCAACCGCCTTCGCTATGACGTTTGTCATGCTTCTTCCCGAAACGGCAACCTTTCTTCCGTGCTTTACAGCCTCGTCAATAATCTGCTGAATACGATGTATATTGCTCGAAAATGTTGCAATTATAAGTCTGCGTCCCTCAGCTTTATCAAACAGTCCTCTGAAACTCTGTCCGACAGAGCTTTCGCTCTTTGTGTAACCGGGACGCTCGACATTCGTGCTTTCACACATAAGAGCAATAACTCCCTTGTTGCCGAGTTCGCCGAAACGTGCAAGGTCGATAATTCCGCCCTCGATGGGTGTGTAATCCACCTTGAAATCTCCCGTATGCACAATAACGCCCGCAGGAGTATGAACCGCAATAGCGCAGGAATCGGGAATAGAGTGATTTACACGGATAAACTCAACCGTCATACAGCCCATCTTTACATTCTGACGGGGTGTCACCACGTTCAGTTTCGCAGAATTAAGCAGTCCGTGTTCTTTCAGTTTTCCCTCAACCAGTCCCAGAGTAAGTCTTGTTCCGTAAATCGGAACGTTTATTTTCTTCAGAAGATACGGCAAAGCTCCGATATGATCCTCGTGTCCGTGAGTAATTACAATTCCACGGAACTTATCCTTGTTCTTTTCAAGATACGAAAAATCGGGAACCACCAGATCCACGCCGAACATTTCTTCATCGGGAAAAGCCAGACCGCAGTCAACGATAAACATATCGTTGGAACATTCGTACACATACAAATTCTTTCCTATTTCGCCAAGTCCTCCCAAAGCAACAAAACGCACGGGAGTAGAACGATGTTCACGAGATGAAGCAGCGGGCTTCTTTCTTCCAAGAACAGGCTGCTTTTCTATTCCCGAGGAAAACTGCATACCACCGTTCACAGGGAAATTCTTTCCTGCTGAGTTTTTAAGAACGCCCGTACCGCTCAGCATGGGAACAGAATTGCCGTTTCGCCTTTTCTTATCATCATATTGAAACATTTTTGAAGCAGACTTGTTTACAGTCGGCTTTTTTGCATAGCCATTCTTCTGAAAATTATCCTTATTGTTTGACAACAACGCCATAAAAATTCCTTTCTCTTACAGAAATGCAAAAACTTCGCACATTCAGCAAACCGAATACGATCAATCCGCTTTTCGGCTGAAACATCAGACAGCAAAACAATTCAGCGCAGAACAATTCACGCAATAACAAGAGGCAGTCGGCTATCTTCCGCACTTCTCCGCAAAGACACAGAAAAACCGACCACAACGCACAATACGCCGCAGTAATTGCAATTTCATTTTTATTTATGTATAATACAGCAGGCAAAACGCATACCTGCTGCGAACGATGTGCCGGACAGTGCTGCAAAGAATTAAGGAGTCACAAAAACCGTCCGCAGGAAAACCCGAAACACACCGATAATGCCATAAAATCACGGGACAATCACTTCCGAACAAACAACATTTCGGAAAAACACATATAAATATTATACCGCTTTTCTCATAAAAAGTCAAGGGGATATTTGCCGTTATTTAAAATTTCGGCTATGCTGCGGCATTTTTTTCGGTTTACAGCTATATTCCAAAGTGCTGCCGCCGTATTTTTCAAATAATAATCCGAAACTGCGGTGCAAAAAATAGCGTTGAAGCAAGACACGCAGTTTTTTTGAAAGGCAGACCACTATGAAATATTATCCCAGATTTTTTCACGGCAAAACCGCATTCGCAATAGTGCTGTTCATGCTGGTTTGCGGAGTATTCCGCACGCTGCCGCTTTACAGCACAACCGAAGTCGGCGCAGCAATAGAAAAACACACAGAAGTAATCGCAGGAGGCACACCATTCGGCATCAAAATCCGTTCTGACGGAGTGATGGTGATTTCCGTTGCCGACAATTCCCCTGCGCAAAAAGCAGGAATAAAAGCAGGCGACATTATTTCAGTTGTCAACGGCGAAACTGTAAACAGCAATGCCGGGCTTGCCGCTGCTATCCAGCTGCAAAGTGAAACCTCCATTCTCCTTCGTAGAAACGACGCCGAAATCCTTCTAACTCTTACTCCCGTCAGCGAAAACGGCTTTCTGAAAATCGGTGCATTCGTCCGTGACAGCGCAGCCGGCATAGGCACACTCACTTTTTATAATCCAGAAAATCACTCTTTCGCAGGACTGGGACACGCAGTAAGCGACACAGCCACAGGAAGCATCGTGCCGCTCGGCTCAGGCGAAATCACCTGTGCCGATATATGCGGCATCGTTAAAGGAAAAGAGGGTTGCGCAGGCGAATTGTGCGGCGTTATAACTCCAAATTCCGACATCGGCAGTATCAGCGCCAACACGCCTGTCGGAATATTCGGAACTGTGACAGAGGATTTTTCATACAGTGCAGATTGTCTGCCTGTCGCATTCCGAAGCGAAGTCCGAACAGGAAAAGCAGAAATCATCACAACAGCAGACAGCAGTGGACCAAAACGTTACAGCATCGAGATAGAACGGCTGAACATCTTTGATCAGAACGGCTCCAAAGCGCTTGTCATACGCATTACCGATAAAGAACTGTTATCCCTCACAGGCGGCATAGTGCGCGGCATGAGCGGCAGTCCGATAATACAGAGCGGAAAGCTCGTGGGTGCGGTAACGCACGTTTTTGTAAACGACCCCACCCGCGGCTATGCCGTTTTCGCTGATACAATGCTTTTGCAGTGCAGCGAATATATCACTGACGACTGAGCATGCGCAGTCTGAAAGCATTTTCCTCAAACACCACTTCAGCTCTGGAATTATCCGACAGTTCACCCGAAATAATATATCTCGAAAGCATATCTTCTATTTCCGAAATTATCCTATGACGCAGAGGGCGTGCGCCTGCGTCCTCACCGCGCACCGACTCGCACAATCGTTTTGCCGTACTCTCTTCAAACGAAAGCTCAATTCCCCTTTTTTTAGCTCGCTCCGACACCGTTCGGAGCATTTTTTTGCATATTTCCTCCATACTCTGCTCATTCAGCCGCTCAAAAACCACAACATTATCAATTCGGGAAAGCAGTTCGGGACGAAAACGGTTTTTCAGCGATTTCATCACGTCCGTTGTTCCGCCCTTTACATCGGCAAACCCGACATAATTGCGATTAAGTTCGCTTGCACCTACGTTTCCCGTCATTATGACAATAGTATTTCTGAAATCTGCTGTTCTTCCGTCAGACGCAGTAAGTCTGCCGTCCTCCAGTATCTGAAGCAGCACATTCAGCACTTCGGGGTGTGCCTTTTCCACTTCATCAAACAGCACCACCGAATACCCTTGGCTGCGCACCTGTTTTATAAGCTGCCCCTGTTCCTCGTAACCTACATATCCGGGCGGAGAACCGATAAGCTTCGACACAGAATGCCGTTCGGTAAACTCCGACATATCAAATCGGATAAGCCGCTTTTTATCGCCGTAAATTCCCTCGGCAAGCGCAGCGGACAGCTCTGTCTTTCCAACTCCCGTTTGTCCCAAAAAAAGAAAAGAACCTATCGGACGTTCGGGATCGCGCAGACCCGCCCTCCCCCGCCTTACTGCGTTCGCCACAAGCGACACCGCTTTATCCTGCCCGATAACACGCCTGCCAAGGAAATCTTCCAGATGCGACAAACGGCGGCTTTCGTCCTCGGAAAGCCTTGCAGCAGGTATCCCCGTAATCGCCGAAACCGCTTTTGCCACGTTCTCTCCGTCCACTATCACGCAATCCCCCGAAAAGCGTTCTTTCAGCGGAGAGAACAGCGTTCGCTTTACTGAAGCTTTTTCCACTCTGGCAGCGGCGGCAGCTTCGTCAATAAGGTCAATTGCCTTATCCGGCAGCCTTCGGTCAGTGATATATCGCTGCGACAAAGACACAGCAGTTCTGATAGCAGCATCGGTTATAACAGCGTGATGGTGTGCCTCCAGTCTGGAACGAAGTCCGTTCAGAATGCGCACTGCACCCTCCTCATCGGGCTGCGGTACGTTGATAGGCTGAAACCGCCTTTCCAGAGCAGCGTCTTTTTCGATAAAGCGGCGGTACTCGTCCGTGGTTGTCGCACCGATAAGGCAGATTTTCCCGCGGGCAAGCAGCGGCTTCAATATACTTGCAGCGTCAATTGCTCCCTCAGCCGCACCCGTTCCCACAATCATATGAATTTCGTCAATAAAAAGAATTATTTCCGTCCCCGACATTGCCTCATCAAGCGCACCTTTAAGCCGTTCCTCAAAATCACCTCTGTACTTTGCTCCTGCAAGCATACTTGAGATATCAAGCGCAAACACACGTTTTTCCAATAATTCAGCAGGTACATTTCCCTGTGCTACTCGCTGCGCAAACCCCTCTGCCACAGCCGTTTTTCCAACTCCCGCGTCGCCGATAAGACAAGGATTGTTCTTTGTGCGCCGCAGCAGTATCTGTACCATGCGTTCAATCTCCGTATCACGTCCGATAACGGGATCAAGCATTCCCTTTCTCGCTTCAGCAGTAAGTTCTCTGCCATATTTATTAAGAGTCGGATAATCGTTCTTCGAAACGGATTTCCTTGCTGTGGGTTCATTCTTTCTGCAAACAGGCTCAGGACCCGCAAAATCAGCCGCTTCATAATATTTTGCGCTGACGCAGTTATACAGGCGCTGCGCCTGCGCTTCACCGCAACTATGAATAAGCGCGTATGCGCTGCATTCCTTATCCGAAAGCATGGCAAGAAGAATATGCTCCGAAGCTACTGAACCTTCGCCCTTTGAAGAAGCGATATTCCGCGCTGCAATCAGCATTTTCCTGAGTTCTGCCGAAAAGTCCTTTTCGCCGAGCTGAATATTATCGGCAGTGCCTATGCTGTTTTTCATCTGAAGAATAAGGCTGCGGAATTGTATCTGGCATTGTGCAAGCATAGCGCCAACATTGCTTTGAGTATTGCGTGCAAGAGCACACAAAAGATGTTCCGAACGCACACAGCTATGCCCCATCTGCCCCGCAATAGCAATAGACGCAGCAATCGCCTGAGCAGCTTCTTCGGAAAATTCGGGCGGCTTTACGAAATTTCTGTTTGTCATAATATCCCTCCAGTTCTTTCCTTATTATGGGAACTGAAAACTGTTTTATTCGCCGCAGTAAAAAAACTCCCGTAGTTTTCACCGTTCATTCAGAACAGCGAAAACTACGGGAGTAATAAATAATATTCATTCGGTAACAAGCTTCTAATGAAATCCGGTAAATCGTACAGCCTTAACCTTTCTTGTTTTTGCCTTTTTTCCTGACGCTGCGGAATACAAACACCTTGCTCAAAATATAATTCAGAACAAGCACTATCACGTTTGAGAACACCTTTGCACAGAATTCATACAGCGGATTGCTTATATGCGGCACATCTACCAGCACAAACATAATAAGCAAATCCACAAGCAGCGTTGCAATCCGGGAAGCATATAATTTCAGAGCTTCAAGTAAAAAACCGCCTACCGATTTCACTTTGCTGTGGAAAACATAGACGCGATTTGTCAGAAACGCAAATGTCACCGACAAGAACCACGATATTATAACAGGCAAAGCCGTATTGCTTTCAACGCCAAACATATGCGTTATATTGAATATCCATCTCAGCCACTGCGGAACGTGTTCCTCATCAGGGAAAATCACACGGCTAAGATAATAGCTGCCCATTGAAACAATCGTTGTTCCCACACCGAACACAAAATACAGGATTATTTCCTTATGAGAAGCGTAAAATTCCTTTCTTCCGTCTGCTGTTTTCAGCAAGCCTAGTTCTTCATACAGACGCTTTAACTTTTCTTTTATAGTAGATCATCTCCGAAATCATGCAATTTTCAATAAGGGGCTTGCCCCGTCATTTAACGCAGCCGTACCGAACGAGTTCGGCACTGGCGTATCGAACTTCGTTCGACGCTATTGTATAGCGTTGAACCGGTTCAATGCGACTACTGAATGGCAAATGGAGCATTATGTGCTTTGCACATAATGCGCCCGCGCCTAGAGCCCGTACTGAACTTCGTTCAGC
>CAZTRH010000007.1:0-42929 GCA_964616605.1 uncultured Ruminococcus sp. | reverse complement strand
GGACGTATACGTCCGTATGTATGGATAAATTGAAACAATGAAAGGAACAGAAACATGAGTGAACAGACTAACAGTAAAGCTAAAGAACTGAAAGAAAAGCTTTTCCTTGAAAAAAAGAATGCTTTTCTCAGAATGAACGATGAGGAGATTGAGAAGTGCCGTAAGTTCTGCGAGGGATATAAGGCATTCCTTGACGCAGGTAAAACCGAGCGTGAAGCTGCGGCTTTTATTGAGGAAAAAGCGAAAGCTGCGGGTTTTACTGAATTTGACAAAGCAAAGCAGTATAAGGCCGGCGACAAGGTATATATGGTGAACCGTGAAAAAGCGGTTATTCTTGCGGTAATCGGCAAGGAGCCTATTGAGAACGGAGTAAATCTTGTAGCGGCTCATATCGATTCTCCCCGTCTTGACCTTAAGCAAAATCCGCTTTACGAAAAGGACGAGCTTGCTTATTTCAAGACTCACTACTATGGCGGAATAAAGAAGTATCAGTGGCCGACAATTCCGCTTTCGCTTCACGGAGTAATTGTAAAGAATGACGGCACAAAAGTTACAGTGAGAATTGGCGAGGACGAGGGCGACCCTGTGTTCTGCGTTTCCGACCTGCTTCCGCACCTTGCAACTGCACAAATGAAGCGTGCCGCAACTGAGATTGTAAAGGGTGAAGAACTTAATATCCTTATCGGCTCACGTCCGTTCAAGGACGATGAGGCAAGCGAAGCGGTAAAGCTGAATATAATGCTGATTCTCAATGAGAAGTACGGCATCGTTGAGGGCGACTTCCTTTCAGCTGAACTTGAAGCTGTTCCTGCATTCAAAGCGGCTGACGTGGGCTTTGACAAAAGCCTTGTTGGTGGTTACGGACAGGACGACAGAGTTTGCGCTTACACAGAACTTATGGCAGTGCTTGAACTTGAAAATCCTAAGAGAACCGCTGTGGCTATCCTTACCGATAAGGAAGAAACAGGCTCTGACGGAAATACGGGCTTGCGTTCTGCATATCTGAAATATTTCATTGCGGATTTAGCGTCTGTATCCGGCAAAGAGGGAAGAGATGTTCTTTCAAAGTCACGCTGCCTTTCAGCTGATGTAAATGCGGCGTTTGACCCGACTTTCCCCGATGTGTTTGAGAAGAACAACTCCTGCGTTCTGAACGGTGGAGTATGCGTAACAAAGTATACGGGTTCTCGCGGAAAGAGCGGAACGTCTGACGCATCTGCTGAATTTGTAGGAGAAATCCGTGCGCTGCTTGATAAAAACAATGTAATCTGGCAGACGGGCGAGCTCGGCAAGGTTGATATAGGCGGCGGCGGCACTGTTGCAGCGTATATCGCAAATCTTAACGTTGATACAATTGACGTAGGAGTGCCTGTTATGAGTATGCACGCTCCGTTTGAAATTACCGCTAAAACTGACGTTTATGCTGCATACAAGGCATTTGAAGCATTTGTAAACGATTAAAAGACACTTTTTCCCTTTTCTCACATATAATGTGAGAAAAGGGGGAAGGGTTATGTCTGTCAAATCAAGGAACGTTCTGCAAAAACTTGGGGTAAAGCTGATAGCGTTGTCGCTGATAATGCTGGGACTTGTGTTTATGGTGGATCTGAGTCTGAGACCTGTAATCGAAACTATGAACACGCTGCAGTGCCACGAGGCGTTATCGGCTATACTGAACGACGCTGTAAATGCAGAGTTGGAAAGGTGCGGTGCGGAGTATTCAAAGTTTGTGACGCTATCCACCAACGACAGCGGCGAAGTGATTTCGATAGAAAGCAATGTTTCCAATATCAATTCGCTTAAAACGAATATTGCTGCAAGGGTTCAGCGTGAAATTGAGAAGATTTCTGCGATTGACATTGAAATTCCGATTGGAACGCTGCTTGGTATACAGATGCTTCACGGCAAGGGATTTGATGTGGGAATGAGCGTTCAGCCGCTTGGCACTGCAAAAACTACCGTTATCAGCGAGTTTGACGAGGCAGGCATAAATCAGACGCTGCACAGGATTGTTATAGAGATTGACGCAGAGGTTGACGCCGTGATACCGGGTTTTTCGTCAAGAGTTCCCGTTTCAACGTCAATTGTAGCTGCAGAAACTGTTATTGTGGGACGAGTTCCCGAAGCGTATACGCATATTATAACCGATGCAGACGATATCCCAGGTATTATAAACGATTATGGAGCTGTACTGCCATAAGCAATTGGAGGGTAATGTGACCACACAAGAAGCAAAAGAAAGAATAGCAGAATTGAGCGTCTTGCTTGAAAAAGCAAATCATGCTTATTACGATATGGATAACCCCACTCTGGAGGATGATGAGTATGACGCATTGATGAGGGAGCTGCGCAGACTTGAACAACAGTTTCCCGAATTACTGCTTCAGACTTCTCCTTCGCAGAGAGTAGGCGGCTCTGCACATAGCACCTTTGAAAAGGTACAGCATACGGTTCAGATGGGAAGCCTTCAGGACGTGTTTGATGTATCGGAAGTCAGAGCGTTTATTGAACGTGTTATGGCAGAGGGTGCAGATGAATTTACCGTTGAGCCGAAAATTGACGGCTTGTCAGTGTCGCTGGAATATGAAAACGGCATTCTAGTGCGTGGTTCAACGAGAGGCGATGGCTTTGTCGGTGAAGATATAACGCAGAATTTGAAAACAATCCGTTCTGTTCCGCTGAAACTGTCCGAAAATATTCCGCAGCTTGAGGTTCGCGGCGAAGTTTATATGTCGAAGAAAAGTTTCGGCGAATTGTGCGAAATTCAGGAGCGAAACGACGCACCTTTGCCGAAAAATCCGCGCAACGCTGCGGCAGGTTCACTGCGGCAGAAAGACAGTAAGATTACGGCTTCCAGAAAACTTGATATATTCTGCTTCAATATTCAGAGAGCAGACGGCGTGGACTTTACAACACATTCTGAGTCGTTGGAGCGGCTTGAAAATCTGGGATTTTCCGTTATTCCCGACTATAAGGTGTGCCGTACTGCCAACGAAGTAGTGGAGTATATCGGGAAAATCGGAGAAATGCGCCATTCACTTCCGTTTGATATTGACGGTGCGGTTGTAAAGGTAAACAACATTGCTTTGCGTACTGAAATAGGTGCTACAACTAAAGTTCCGAAGTGGGCGGTTGCGTTCAAGTATCCTCCCGAAGAGAAAGAAACCATTCTCCGCTCTATTGAGATAAACGTAGGCAGAACGGGTGCGCTTACACCTGTTGCTGTGTTTGACAGCGTGCAGCTTGCAGGAACGTCTGTATCCCGTGCAGTTTTGCACAATCAGGATTATATCATCGACAAGGATATCCGTGTGGGAGATACAATCGTAGTCCGCAAAGCAGGCGACATTATCCCCGAAGTGGTGCGGTCTGCGGCTCATTCGGACAATTCCGCAGTGTTCCTTATTCCTGAAATCTGTCCGGTATGCGGTTCAAAGACTGTTCGTGACGAGGACGAAGCGGTTATCCGCTGCCCGAATATCAGTTGTCCTGCGCAGCTTTTGCGTTCAATAGAGCATTTTGCTTCAAGGGGAGCAATGAATATTGAGGGACTGGGCGAAGCAGTTGTAGAGCAGCTTGTGAATGCAGGTTTAATTCACGATGTAGCAGATCTGTATACGCTTGACGTTCAGGATCTCACCGCTTTGGAGCGGTTTGGTCAGAAGTCTGCTGATAATCTGATTACAAATATTGAGAAATCAAAGCAGAACGGACTTGAAAAACTGCTGTTTGCGCTCGGCATTCGTGGAATAGGTCAGAGAACGGCTGTTTTGCTGTGTCAGAAATACAACAGTATGGACGCTATTCTGTCTGCGGAGTCAGAAGATATTTCGCAGATTGACGGTATAGGCGAGGTTCTGGCAAAATCAGTTTATAACACCGTTCGTGAACCCCATGTTGCGGCTCTTATAAACAGACTGCGTGATCTTGGGCTTAATATGAACTTTGCTGACGGCACTGTTTCGGACAAGTTCAGCGGAATGACGTTCGTGTTGACAGGAACACTGCCAACATTGAAGCGTGACGCTGCAAAGGAGCTTATTGAAAAGCGTGGCGGAAAGTGTTCGGGAAGCGTTTCTAAGAAAACCACCTATGTTCTTGCAGGAGAAGAAGCAGGGAGCAAGCTTACTAAAGCCAATGAGCTTGGCGTTACGGTAATAGATGAAGAGCAGTTTATGAAAATGCTCGATGAGTAAGGTTATTATTTTTTATAATACAGGAGGAAATATAAAATGGGAATGACAATGACCCAGAAAATTCTTGCAAAGCACGCAGGACTTGAAAGCGTTGTAGAAGGACAGCTTATCAAAGCAAAGTTGGATATGGTTCTCGGAAACGACATTACAAGTCCCGTTGCTATCAATGAGTTTGAAAAGAACGGATTTACAAGCGTATTCGACAAGAGCAAGATTTCACTTGTAATGGATCACTTTACGCCTAACAAGGATATCAAGGCTGCTAAACAGTGTCAGCAGTGCAGAGGTTTTGCTGATAAGTACGACATTGTAAACTATTATGATGTCGGAAACGTTGGAATTGAGCATGCGCTTCTCCCTGAAAAAGGACTGGTAGTGCCGTCTGACTGCGTTATTGGCGCAGATTCCCACACTTGTACATACGGCGCACTCGGCGCATTTTCCACCGGTGTTGGTTCAACCGATATGGCGGCAGGTATGGCAACAGGCGAAGCATGGTTCAAGGTTCCTGCTGCAATAAAATTCAATCTCACAGGCAAACTTAACAAGTGGGTAAGCGGCAAGGACGTAATCCTGCACATCATCGGAATGATTGGCGTTGATGGTGCGCTCTACCGTTCAATGGAGTTCACAGGCGAGGGACTTCACACACTTTCTATGGACGACAGACTGTGTATGGCTAATATGGCTATTGAAGCAGGTGCAAAGAACGGTATTTTTGAAGTTGACGATGTAACTCTCGAATATGTAAAGGGCAGAACCAACAGAGAGTTCGAGGTGTTCAAGGCTGACGAGGACGCTCACTATGACAGAGTAATCGACATCAACCTCAGCGAAATCAAGCCTACTGTTGCTTTCCCGCACCTTCCCGAAAACACAAAGACGATTGATGAAGCTGAAAAGCTTGATATAAAAATAGATCAGGTTGTTATCGGTTCCTGCACAAACGGCAGATACAGCGACCTTGAAATTGCCGCTAAAATCGTTAAGGGCAAGAAGGTTGCAAAGGGAGTTCGCGCAATTGTAATCCCCGGCACACAGCAGATTTACCTTGACGCATTGAAGAACGGTCTGCTTGAAACATTCATTGAAGCAGGAATGGTAGTTTCCGCTCCTACCTGCGGTCCGTGCCTTGGCGGTCACATGGGTATTCTCGCACCTCACGAGAGAGCAGTTTCCACCACTAACCGCAACTTTGTAGGAAGAATGGGCGATACTACTTCTGAAGTGTATCTTGCAAGCCCTGCTGTTGCGGCTGCAAGTGCAATTGCAGGAAAGATTTCGGGGGATTTTGAATAATGGTAAAGCACGTTATTATCTGGAAATTAAAGGAAATGTCCGCAGAGGACGCTGCTAAGCACAAAAAGCTTATCAAAGAGGGACTTGAAAATCTCAAAGGAAAGATTGACGGTCTTTTTGAAATTCGGGTCGTAACAGAACTGCTCCCGACTTCGACAGGCGACCTTATGCTTGACAGCACTTTCGCAGATGCGGCTGCTCTTAAAAATTATTCCGTTCACCCCGAACACGTCAAGGTTGCAGACGAGTGTGTAAGACCGTTTGTTGCCGACAGAAAATGCGTTGATTTTGAAATATAAGGAGAATTGTGATGAAAGCACATGGATTTGTACATAAGTATGGCGATAACGTTGATACAGACGTAATCATTCCTGCACGTTATCTTAACACGGCAGACCATAAGGAGCTTGCTTCCCATTGTATGGAGGATATTGACAAGGACTTTGTAAAGAATGTAAAGCAGGGCGACATTATGGTTGCGAATATGAACTTCGGTTGCGGAAGCTCCCGTGAACACGCTCCGATTGCTATTAAGGCAAGCGGAATAAGCTGCGTAATTGCGTCCACGTTTGCCCGTATCTTTTATCGTAATGCGATAAATATCGGACTTGCTATTCTTGAGTGCGACGAGGCTGCAAAGGATATTGACGCAGGCAACGAGGTTGAAATTGACTTCGATACAGGTGTAATCACAAACGTTACTAAGGGCAAGACATATCAGGCTCAGCCATTCCCTGAGTTTATCAAGGAGATTATCGACAAGGGCGGACTGCTTAACTCGCTGAAGAAATGAGAATTGACATAAGACCTGCCGTTTTGTCAGATGTTGAAGATATGAGCAGGGTGGTGGACGCCTGTTGGAAAACGAATTTCAGCAAGTTTACGCCTGCGGCTGTTGTTGAGCGGCTTACGGGAGAGCATAGGCGCACAGCGTTTGCAAAGCAGCTTTCTGACGGTGCGGCAATATATGTGCTGCTTGTTGACGGAGCTATAACCGCTGTGGTTTCTGGGAAACCCTGTGATGAAAAAGCGCTTGCTGATTGTTTTGAGATAGTTCAGCTGTATGTTCTGCCCGAAAAGCAACATAGCGGACTTGGAAGAAAACTTTTGATGCACACGCTGCGTGAGGCTCGGAAAAGCGGCTTTATGAGTGCAATGCTTGAAACTGCCGCTGCAAATACGAACGCAAGGGCTTTCTATGAATGTTTTGGCTTTGATGAGCAGAAATCTCTTGCAAGAAATGTATGCGGCACGGATTATGTTACTTACAAAATTGATTTCTGAAAGAAGGATTTTTTAGTTATGGAAAAGAATATTGGCGTAATCAAGGGCGATGGCATAGGTCCTGAGATTGTTTCCGAAGCTATGAAGGTTTTGGATAAGGTTGCCGAAAAGTTCGAACACAAGTTCAATTATGAACAGCTTCTTATGGGCGGCTGCTCTATTGACGCAAATGGCGTTCCGCTTACAGATGAAACTATTGAACGCTGCAAAGCGTCGGACGCTGTGCTTATGGGTTCTATCGGAGGGAATACTTCTACTTCTCCGTGGTATAAGCTGCCTGCAAATCTTCGTCCGGAAGCAGGGCTTCTGGGACTTAGAAAAGCGCTCGGACTGTTTGCAAATCTTCGTCCTTGCGTGTTGTATCCGCAGCTTTCAGAGGCTTGCCCTCTTAAAAAGGAAATCGCTGACAAGGGATTTGATATGCTGATTATGCGTGAGCTTACAGGCGGTCTTTATTTCGGCGAGCGTAAGACTGAAGAGGTAAACGGCGTGGTAACCGCTGTTGATACTCTGAAGTATGACGAAAACGAAATCCGCAGAATAGCAAAGAAAGCCTTTGACGTTGCAATGCAGCGAAATAAGAAAGTGACAAGCGTTGACAAGGCGAATGTTCTTGATACATCAAGACTCTGGAGAAAGGTTGTCGAAGAAGTAGCAAAGGATTACCCCGAGGTAACGCTTGAACATATGTTGGTAGATAATTCCGCTATGCAGCTTGTCCGTGATCCTGCTCAGTTTGACGTTATGGTAACGGAGAATATGTTCGGCGATATTCTTTCCGATGAAGCATCTATGATTACAGGTTCTATCGGTATGCTCCCGTCGGCATCAATGAATGAAACAAGCTTTGGACTGTATGAACCGAGCGGCGGTTCTGCTCCCGATATTGCAGGACAGAATAAGGCAAACCCGATTGCAACAATTCTTTCGGCTGCTATGATGCTCCGCTATTCATTCAAGATGGACAAGGAAGCAGACGCAGTGGAAAAGGCTGTAAATGACGTGCTTGAGGCAGGCTATCGCACATGTGACATTATGAGTGATGGAATGAAACTTGTTTCCTGCTCTGAGATGGGTTCTAAAATCGCAGAATTTATTTGATAATTTTAAAATACGCCCCTGTTGGAAAAACAGGGGCATTAAATTATATGTATCTCTGGATTTCTGTTTCTTTTCCGTCCTCGATATAAATTCTGGGAACTCTTGTGCCTATTGCGCAGAGCAGCTCATAAGTTATTGTTCCTACTTGCTGCGCAGCTTTTTCAACAGAGCAGAAGCCATCTCCTGAATATACAGTAACAACATCGCCTACTTTGACATCGGGAATGTCTGTGACGTCTATCAAGGTCTGATCCATGCAAATTCGTCCGCATATTCTTGCGGGTTTTCCATCAATTAAGACGCTCCAGTTTTCTGAAAGACGTCTGTTAAAGCCGTCTGCATATCCGCAGGCAACAAGCGCAAGACGAGTGTCTTTTTGTGCGGTGAATGTTCTGCCGTAGCTTACCGTATCGCCTTTCTTGATTGTCTTAAGCTGACTTACAACTGTTTTTAATTGGAAAATGGGTTTTATTCCATTCGGTACGGGAAATCTGAAATCGGGTTTCTGACCGTACATTATAATTCCCGAACGTACATAGTCGCCTTCATAATCGCTGTGATAAATAATACCGCCGCTGTTCTGAGAGTGGGTTTTAAGTCCGTGCTTTCTGCAAAGCGAGATAAGTTTGCTTTGCTGAGCGTTGGTAAACTCAATATCGCTTTCGCCAAGGCTGTCAGCAGTTGCAAAGTGAGTGTATCCTGCCTTGCAGTCAAGTCCTTTTTGAGAAAGAATAAAATCCAGCTGTTCTTCAGTGTTTATTCCCACACGGCTCATTCCTGTGTCAATTTTTACATTAACAGGAACGCAGACGTTGTGTTCAAGCGCATAATCAGAAAGTATTTTTGCGTATTCCGTGTCGCCGACAGTGAATATATATCCTTTGCCGAGATTTTCAACTACAAGAGGAATGTCGCAATAACCAAAAATAAGGATTTCTCCGTCAATATTTCCGTCTGTCAGCCTTTGCGCTTCCCAGAGATTAGAAACGGCGAACCGCTTTATCCCACACTTATTAAGAGCTTTTGCACATTGAACATCTCCGTGTCCATAAGCGTTTGCTTTAACGACGGCAATTATTTCTTTGCCCTTGGAATAATCCTTTATAATTCTTATGTTCTCTTTCAATGCGTCAAGATTAATCTCTGCCCATGTGCGCCAATAAAAATTATTCATATATGTACCTCAATGTCTTGAAATTTTCTGAAATATGTGTTATACTAATATCAGTGGTGCTTTTAGCACCCAACATATATTATATTACTATTATCAAAAAAAATCAATACCAATTTTGGATTTTATGGAAAGAGGATTGTAATGGCTGTTCGCAGAAAAAGTAATTGGTATGTTTACCTTATAGCGTTTGTAATAGCTTTGACATTTGCATTTGCGGCTATTGTTGCTTTTCAGTGGTATTTGTTTCCTGAAGAAACAGATTCTGTGGGACTTAACAAGAACGGCGAGCTGACTGCGGATTTTCGTCCTAGTGCCGAATATAATTTCAATGCTGTGCTTATGCTGTCAGACGGCAGCGGCGATATTCCTGAACTGTTTATGATGGCTTCATATAGTGCGGTCGAAAACCGTCTTGTTTTTATTCCGCTCCCGAATGGCGTAAGTATGCCGTCAGAAGGAAGAACACTTCAGAATGTTTATGCTGCTCAGGGCGGCGCAAAAGTATCAGATGTCATTGAGAATGCGGTTGGTGTGAAATGCGATTTTTATGTTGCGCTTGACAGACAGGGATTTATAACGCTTGTTTCCAGTTTTGGAAATCTTGAATATGACGTTTCTAAAACAATGATAATAAATGACGGAGTTGTTGCACAAACGTTGAATGCAGGAAAGCAGCGACTTGACGCAGAAACAATTTTCCGACTTGCAATGAAGGCTGATTTCGGAGAAGGCGAGTCTTACAGGTTTAACTATATCGGCTCTATGCTTTCTGACCTTATAAATCAGAATTTCCGTGTGCTTGACGGAAACAGCCGGCTTATGGACTCTTATTTCAAGATGATAATGGATTTTTCTCAGACAAATCTTACAGATGAGTATTACAGAGCGCATAAGGCAGCATTGCTTAATACTGCGGAATATGGAGTTCTTCCTGCCGAGTACTATGTGCCTTATGGAGATTATTCAGATGACGGAAGTTTTGTGATTGCAGAAAATTCCGTTACTACTATAAAACAGAAAGCCGGTCTTGCATAATGAATGAACAGATAAAAAAGACTATGGATAATCTTGTTTTAAACAAGATGAAACCGTTTTATGCGGAAAACAGCGAACAAGCGCTGGATATTATCCGCAGTCTGATAAAGGAAGATAAACTGATTACAATTGGCGGTTCGGCAACACTTAAGGAAAGCGGTGTTGTGGATATGCTCAATAAGGAGTTTTCACATTCCTTTTCTCCCAGACCTGTTGATGGGACTACCGAACAGATGAGAGATTTCTTTCGCAGTGAGTTCAGCTCTGATACGTTTCTGGCAAGTACAAACGCACTAACTGAAAACGGCGAGCTGTACAATGTTGACGGAAACGGAAATCGTGTTGCAGCTATGATTTATGGTCCTACACAGGTTATTATCGTTGCAGGTGTGAACAAGATAGTAAAAGACCTTGGGGAAGCTAAAGAGCGTGTTGAAAAAATCGCAGCTCCTATGAATACAAAACGACTTAACAGCGCTACTCCATGTAAGGAAACAGGCGAGTGCGCTCATTGCCACAGCAGTCAGAGAATATGTTGTTCGTTTGTAACACTTGCTCAGCAGCGTGTACCTGACAGAATAAAAGTTATAATCGTAAATGAAAATCTTGGATTTTGATTATTTCGTTTCGGGAGGTAATGTATGGCTTACTACATAGGCGTAGACGTTGGCGGAACTAATATAGCGTGCGGTATTGTTGATGAGGAGTGCAGGATTATTGCACGTTCTAAAGTAAAAACGTGGATTAAGGATAAGGATAATCCCCCAGAATATGCTAAAATTCTTGCAAATATTGAGGAAGCTGTTCTGACTGCGTGCGGTGAAGCGAAAATCTCGCCTTCGGACACACTTTCAATCGGAATTGGCTGTCCTGGTATCTGCAACAATGAAACAGGACTTGTGGAGTATTGCAGCAATCTGAATTTTGTTGATGTTCCGCTTAAAAACGATGTTGAGAAGAAATTCGGTATTCCGACGTACCTCGAAAACGACGCAAACGCTGCGGCGTTCGGTGAGTTTGTGGCGGGTGCTGCAAAAGGGGCAAAGAATGCTGTTGTAATTACTCTTGGCACGGGTGTCGGTTCGGGAATTATCGTTGATGAGAAGATTTACCGTGGCTCAAACTGTGCAGGCGGTGAAATCGGACATACGGTTATTGTTATGGACGGGCTGCCTTGCTCGTGCGGAAGAAAAGGCTGCTTTGAGGCTTATTCATCTGCTACGGGACTTGTGAGAATGACAACACAGGCGTCTGAACTCAATCCCGATTCAATTCTCACGAGGATTATTCGCGGAGAGGGAAGAGTAAGCGGCAGAACGGCATTTCAGGCTATGCGGCAGGGCGACCCTGTAGGAACTGCGGTTACTGAGCAATACATAAAGTATCTCGCTTGCGGAATAACGAATGTTATAAACACGTTCCAACCGGATATTCTTTGTATTGGCGGCGGAGTGTGCAATGAAGGCGATCCGCTTATGATACCGCTAAGAGCAGCGGTAAGAGAACAGATTTACTCAAAAAATTCTGCTAAGACTACGAGAATAGAAGCTTGCAGTCTTGCTAATGAAGCAGGAATAATCGGAGCGGCCATGCTCTGGAAAAGTATCTGAATAAGGAAGGTTTAAGACAATGAGAAGTGATTTAATTAAGAGTGGAGTTGAAAAAACTCCTCACAGAGCGGTTCTGAAATCTCTGGGTGTAATTGACAGCGAAATGAATAAGCCGTTTATTGCGGTTGTTTGTGCTGCAAGCGATTATGTTCCGGGACATCAGCACCTCCATGAGATTTCAAGATATGTCAAGGACGGTATCAGAAATGCGGGCGGCGTGCCTTTTGAGTTCTTCACAATCGGTGTTTGTGACGGTCTTGCGATGAACCACAAGGGAATGCGTTATTCTCTTGCGTCAAGAGAGCTTATCGCAGACAGCATTGAGGTAATGCTTACCGCTCACCCTCTTGACGGCGTTGTTTTCATTCCGAACTGTGATAAGATTGTTCCCGGAATGGTTATGGCTGCGGCAAGAATGAATTTGCCGTCTATCTTTGTAAGCGGTGGTCCTATGAACCCCGGCTGCGTACAGGGTAAGAGAGTTGGTTATTCCGAGATTTACGAGGCAATCGGTCAGTATTCCAACGGCGAAATCGGTGACGATGTTATCAAGGATTATGAAAATAATGCTTGTCCTACTTGCGGTTCTTGCTCGGGTATGTATACAGCAAACTCGATGAACTGCCTTACAGAAGCGGTTGGTCTTGCGCTTCCAACAGCCGGAACAGAGCCTGCTGTTTCTTCCGCTCGCCGCAGACTCGCAAAGGAAACTGGCGAACGTATAATGGAACTCGTAAAGCAGGATATTCGTCCGTTGGATATTCTCACCAAGAAGAATATGGAAAATGCCCTTGCTACGGATATGGCAATCGGCGCTTCTTCAAATACAGTGCTTCACTTGCTTGCTATTGCGCACGAGGCAGGTGTTGACATCAAGCTTTCTGATATCGACGCTATGAGCCGCAAAACACCTCAGCTTGCAAAGCTTAATCCTGCAAGCAGCATCTTTATTACTGACCTCAATGCTGTCGGCGGTATTCAGACAGTAATCAAGGAACTTGCTAAGGGCGGTCACATTAACGAGGACGTGCTTACTGTAAGCGGTACACAGAAAGAGCGTATTGCTGCTGCAAGAAATGCTGACGGAGAGGTTGTTCACACTCTTGAGGCTCCTGTTCGCAAAGACGGTGGTATTGCAATTCTGAGTGGTAATCTTGCTGAGAACGGCTCTGTTGTAAAGCAGGGTGCGGTAAAGCCTGAAATGATGGATTTCACAGGAACAGCCCGTGTATTTGATGGTGAACAGCTTGCTTGTGACGCTATTCTTAACGGTGAAATCAAGGCAGGCGATGTTGTTGTAATCCGCTATGAGGGTCCGAAGGGCGGTCCAGGAATGCCCGAAATGCTTGCTCCTACTGCTGCTATTGTCGGTAAGGGACTTGACGGCAATGTTGCGCTTATTACTGACGGACGTTTCAGCGGTGCTTCCCGCGGTGCAGCTATCGGTCACGTTTCTCCCGAAGCTGCCGAGGGTGGTTTGATAGCTTTCGTAGAGGACGGCGACAAAATTCATATTGATATTCCTAATCGTTCTATTTCGCTGCTTGTTGATGACGTAGTAATTGCCGAGCGTAAGAAGAAAGGTATCAATCCTCCAAAGGAACTTGACGGATATCTTAAGCGTTATGCAAAGTTGGTTACTTCTTCCAATACAGGTGCAGTTTTTGGCGACTGATTGAATAATAACTTCCGCACAGGACTTATAATCCTGTGCGGTTTTGTTCTATTTCGGACAACTCTGCATACAATGAAGTATGTTGGAATTTAAGATTTATAAAACAAAGGTACGGCTTTGTTTTTCGTTTTTTGCAGTTCTGGCAGCGTTTGCGTTTCCGTCAAGCAGAACTTTTGGGTTGGCAGCGATAGCGGCTTGCGGAATACACGAATTTTCGCATCTTTTGGTAATGCTGCTATTTGGAATTTCACCGGAAATCATAACTTTTTACGGTGCAGGCATTCAGATAAATTCGACGCAGACAGACAAAGCAAGTACTAGGAATAGAATATTGATTTTGTCGGCGGGGTGTGCAGCAAATTTTATCGCAGCAGCAGCATTTGGATTGTATGGCAATGCGGCGGCTTCGATTATAAATCTGCTGACGGGAGTATTCAATCTTTTGCCGATTGGTGAGCTTGATGGTGCGGCACTGCTGAAAATGCTTTTTATCAGAATATGCCGACCAGAACGTGTGGATAATGCTTTGATGGCTTCGGGAGTGGTTTCGGCTGCATTTTATGCAGCAGTCGTAATTGCGTCAGGCTCAGGTGTTTCCTTGACTTTGATAACAACTTTAATTTATATCGTTATAGTATGCTTTTTCAGAGATTGAACAGCATTTCATGAAAACATTTTTACCAATTATTATATAATTTTGCTAATTCTTATTGACAAAATAGAAAAGATGTTGTATAATAATTACATAGAGATACCTTGTGCTGTTATGTGCGGTATGGTATGAAAAAACTCGAAATTCGGGCGGACGCAGCCTTGAAACGGAGGAAGTAGTTATGAATATTTTATATGCAGCCAGTGAAGCGTTACCGTTTGCGGCAAGCGGTGGTTTAGCAGATGTTGCAGGTTCGCTGCCTAAGGCACTTGTACAGGCAGGGCATGACGCCAGAGTGGTTATGCCATATTATGTAAATACTATTAAACCCGAACAAAAGCAGAATATGCATTTTATCACAAACTTCACTGTACCTGTCGGTTGGAGAAGTCAGTATTGCGGCGTTTTTTCTCAAGTTGCAAATGGTGTTACATATTATTTTATTGACAATGAATATTATTTCAGACGTGACAATGGTCTGTATGGATATTACGACGACGCTGAAAGATATGTTTTCTTCAGCCGTGCTGTACTTGAAATGCTGCGTCATATTGATTTCCATCCACAGGTTATAAACTCTAACGACTGGCAATGTGCGCTTATTCCTGTTTATCACAACCTGTTCTATAAGAATGAATGGGGATTTGGCGATATCAAAAATGTGTTTACTATTCATAATATCGGTTATCAGGGTCAGTATGGCCTTGACCTTGTCAAGGATATCGTTGGCATTCCTCCACATAATGTCAATATTATTGAGTACGACCGTGATATCAACTTTATGAAAGGCGCAATAGAAGTGGCTGATAAGGTGACAACTGTATCGCCTACTTATGCGAGAGAAATTCTTGATCCGTGGTTCTCACATGGACTTGACAGAATTCTCCGCAATAAGCAGTATAAGACTTGCGGTTTCCTTAACGGTATCGACACTGATTTGTACAACCCCGAAACGGACGAAAATATCGCAGCAAAGTTCTCTGCTAAGAACCATAAGGGTAAGGCTGCGTGCAAGTCGGCTTTGTTTGAAGAGTTTGGCATGCCGCAGTACGATGTTCCGCTTATTGCGATGATTTCCCGTTTTGCCGATCATAAGGGATTTGACCTTGTGAAGTATGTGTTTGACGAAATCATAGCAACTGACGTTCAAGTTATGATTCTGGGTTCGGGCGAGAAGATGTACGAGGACTTCTTCCAGGAAATGCATTGGCGTTATCCCGATAAGGTCGGTTTTTATCGCGGTTATAATCCTCAGCTTGCAAAGCGGTTGTATGCAGGTGCAGATATGTTCCTTATGCCCTCGAAGAGCGAGCCGTGTGGTCTTGCGCAGATGATAGCGTGCAGATACGGAACAGTGCCGATTGTTCGTGCGACGGGCGGTCTGAAAGACAGTATTGCAGACGCAGGCGATAATGGTATCGGATTTACATTTCAGAGCTATAACGCAGGGGATATGCTTAATGCGATACGTCGTGCAAAGGGTTACTACGATAACAAGACAGAGTGGTCGAAGCTTGTGACTCGTGCAATGAAAGCTGATTTCAGCTGGGCAAGTTCTGCAAAATTGTATATCGGCTTGTATAACGACCTCTGCAATTAAGCTGCAATGTATTTGTTTGAATCAAAATCCCGTGGAGTTTCACGGGATTTTCTTTTTTTTATCAAAGTATCACAAAAAACACTTGAAATAATTTCCGAAATGTGATATACTAATATAGATAATTATTTTTGGTGAAAGGATGTTTGTTATGGCAAAGGTTGCTGTTCTGGGTTACGGAGTTGTAGGCTCAGGTACGGTTGAGGTTTTTTATAAAAATAAAGAGAACCTTGAAAAGAAGGCTGGAGAAGAGCTTGATATTAAATATATTCTTGATTTGAGGGATTTCCCTGATAGTCCGTTTGCTGATAAGTTCGTAAAGGATTTCAATGTGATACTTAACGACCCGGAAGTAAGCGTTGTTACAGAGGTTATCGGAGGTCTGAAGCCTGCGTATGATTTCGTAAAGTCTTCACTTCTTGCAGGCAAGAGCGTTGTAACATCAAACAAGGAACTTGTTGCTGCGAAGGGTGCGGAACTTCTGAATATCGCAAAGGAAAAGAATGTAAACTTCTTCTTTGAAGCAAGCGTCGGCGGTGGTATTCCGATTATCAGACCTATTCACACTTGCCTTGAAGCAAATGAAATCCGTGAGATAGCAGGTATCCTTAACGGTACTACAAACTTTATACTCACAAAGATGATAAGAGATGGAATGAATTTTGATGAGGCTCTTAAGATTGCTCAGCAGCTTGGCTATGCAGAACGAAATCCTGCAGCTGACGTTGAGGGTATTGACGCTTGCAGAAAGATTTGTATTCTGGCTTCTCTTGCATTTGGCAGACATGTCTACCCTGACAGCGTGTATACAGAGGGAATTACGAAGATTACTCTTGAAGATGTAAGTTATTGCGATGGCTGCGACAGCAAAATCAAACTTATCGGCTGCGCTAAGCGTGAGGATAATGATGAGATTTCTGTTGGCGTATTCCCTGCAATAGTTAAAGATGAAAGCCAGCTTGCAGGCGTAAGCGATGTTTTCAACGCTATTCTTGTTCGCGGCGACGCTACAGGTGATGTTGTATTCTATGGAAAGGGTGCAGGAAAGCTTCCTACAGCCAGTGCGGTTGTTTCTGATATTGTTTCTGCTGTTAAGCATTCGGGTACAAGCCGTTCGTTGACATGGGCTGACAGTGAGCAGAACTTTGTCCGTCCGTTTGATAAGTTTGAGTGCGCTAACTATATCCGCGTTACTGTTAAGGATAAGTCAGCCGCTGAAAATGTTATCAGATCTGAGTTCAGGAACGTTAAGATGCTGTCAAGAAATAATATGCCTGAAAATGAAATTGCTTTTATTGCTGATGTTATGGCAGAGGCTGATGTTAAGGCTGCTTGTGAAAAGCTTTCTGAGTGTGCTGATATTCTTGGAAGAATACGTGTTCTGGATTATTGATTGTAGATTTCGATTTTCGGGGGTGTTATAATGGCTGATGAACTTAAATATAAGCGAGTACTGCTTAAACTGAGCGGAGAGGCGCTTGCAGGCGATAAGGAATCGGGTCTTGATTTTGCGACTGTGGAGAAAATTTGCAGAAGCATTAAGAAAACTGCTGACGCAGGCGCACATATTGGAATAGTTGTTGGCGGCGGTAACTTCTGGAGAGGACGTGATTCTCATTCCTCTGACAGAGCGAGAGCGGATCATATCGGTATGCTTGCAACAACAATGAATGCACTTGCGGTTGCTGATGTACTGGAAGGACTCGGCTGCGTTGTCCGTGTACAGACTGCTATCACAATGCAGCAGGTGGCTGAGCCTTTTATTCTGGGTAAGGCTCTTCGTCACTGGGAAAAGGGCAGAATAGTGATTTTTGGCTGCGGTACGGGAAATCCTTTCTTCTCAACAGATAGTGCTGCTTCTTTGAGAGCGGCAGAGCTTAAGGCTGATGTTATTCTTAAAGCAACTATGGTTGATGGCATTTACGATAAGGACCCAAAAAAGTATCCCGATGCTGTGAAGTATGATAAGATCTCACATCACGAGGTTCTTGCAAAACGGCTTCAGGTTATGGATAGTACGGCTGCTGCAATATGTACTGACAATAATATACCGATTATTGTTTTCGACTTGAACAACCCCGATAACATATATGATGCTGTTATGGGAAAGAGCGTTGGAACACTGGTTTCTTAAGATACATAACTAACTTATACGGAGGTTTCTTATGAAAGAAATTATTGATAATACAAAGGATAGAATGACTAAGTGCATCAATGCGCTTGAAAGCGAGCTTGGCACAATCCGTGCCGGACGTGCAAATCCTACTGTTCTTGACAGAATTACTGTTGAGTATTATGGTGCGCCTACACCTATCAATCAGATGGCATCTATTTCTGTTGCAGAAGCAAGAGTATTGGTTGTATCCCCTTATGACGCTACTCAGTTGAAAGCCATTGAAAAGGCAATTCAGGCGTCTGACCTTGGAATAAATCCTCAGAATGACGGTAAGGTTATCAGAATTAACTTTCCGCAGCTTACAGAGGATAGAAGAAAAGAGCTTTGCAAGCAGATTAGCAAAATCTGCGAGGAAAGCAAAGTCGCAGTAAGAAATGTCCGCCGTGATGGTATGGATAAGATCAAAGCTAAGAAAAAGGCAAATGAGATTACCGAGGACGATGTAAAGGACGCAGATAAGAATATTCAGAAACTTACCGATAAGTTTATTGAAGAAATTGACAAGATCGGTGAAGCAAAGAATAAGGAAATCATGGCTATTTAATGGATAATTCAAATATTCCTTGCCATATAGGATTTATTATGGACGGCAACGGCAGGTGGGCCAAGAAGCGTGCTATGCCGAGAAATTTTGGTCATAATCAAGGTGCGGCGGTTTTTAAGAAAACCATTAACTGGTGCAGAGAACTCGGAGTTAAATGTGCTACTTTTTATGCGTTTTCGACTGAAAACTGGAAGCGGCCCCGTGATGAAGTCAAGGGAATAATGGATTTGCTGCGAAGGTATATCAAGGATTTACGGGAGTCGGCGAAAGAAGATATCCGCATAATAATTCTTGGTGATATAGAGCCGCTTGACGAGGACATTCGCACTGAACTCGAAGATATTATGAAATCTACTGAAAATAACACAGGGTTTATAGTTGGTATAGCATTGAACTATGGCGGACGGGCTGAGATTGTCCGCAGTGTGAAGATACTTGCAAAGCGATGTGCTGACAATGAGATTTCAATTGATGATATTTCCGAGGAAATGATTGATGAAACGTTGTATACCTGTGAAATGCCTCCGCTTGATCTTGTTATTCGTCCAAGCGGTGAGCAGCGTCTTTCAAATTTCCTTATATGGCAGGCAGCATATGCAGAATTTGTTTTTATGGACGTGCTGTGGCCTGATTTTTCAAAAAAGGACCTTGAGTCTGCAATAAATGAATATGCGGGACGTTCTCGCAGATTCGGAGGAGTATGAGTTTATGCTCGTGAGGATTATTTCCGCATTTATCGGTATTGCTATCGGCGTTACTGTGCTTGTGTTTGATAATAAGTTTATATATACGGCAATTCTGACCTTGATCGGTAGTATCGGCGTATGGGAACTTATACATGCTGTGAAATGCAATAAACATAAACTGCTTACCTGTGTGTGCGTTGGATTTTCGGCACTTATCCCATCGTTTCTGAATTTGTCTGTTGAATTCAGCTTGAAACGTAATATAATGGTTATTTCGTTTGTTGGTTTTGTGTTTTTGCTGCTATTGATAATGCTGCTTCAGCATAAAACTATCAAACTTGAGTATATTGCAATGTGTGGCTGTGCGGCTACGGTAATTCCTGCTTCTCTGAGTTGTATAATATATGTGCGGTATTTGCCATGGTATGCTGATGGCGGATATTTTCCGGGCGTCTTTATGATAGTGTATCTGTTGTTTTGCGCTTGGTTCGGAGATTCAGGAGCGTATTTTGTCGGAACTTTTATGGGAAAACATAAGCTCTGTCCGAATATAAGTCCTAAAAAAACTATTGAAGGCTTTGTTGGCGGCGTGTTTACCGTAGGAGTTGTTGTCGCAATTCAATGTGCAATTTATAATGAGATTATTCTTAGAATAGCAGGCGTATCAGAGCAATACAGAATGAGTTATGCTGTGCTTATCCCTATTGGAATGCTTGCTTGTGTGGCAGGCGTTCTTGGAGATCTTACAGCGTCTGTGATTAAGCGGCAATATGATGTCAAGGATTTTGGAAATCTGATGCCGGGTCACGGCGGAGTGCTTGACAGATTTGACAGCGTTTTGTTTGTTTCACCGTTTATGTTTGCTGTGTTTAGCTTTATTTCTCCGCTTCAGCACTAAGCAGATAGGATTTTCAAGAATGGATTATTAGGGGAAACGATGTTTCCCCTTTTGGGATTTGTAGGGGGAAGAATGGATATTGTTCTTTTGGGGTCAACGGGTTCTATAGGTCGGCAGACTTTAGATGTTTGCAGGTCGCATAATATAAGAATAAAGGCTCTTTCCGCAAATTGCAGAACTGAACTTCTCGAACAGCAGGCAAGAGAATTTATGCCCGAATATGTTGCTGTTGCTGACGAATGTTATTATAGTGATATCAGGCAAAGACTCTCTGATACGGATATAAAAGTCATTAGTGGTGCTGAAAGTATTTGCGAACTTGCAGCAATGAAATGCAGCAGGGTTGTAAATGCTGTTGTTGGTATGGCAGGATTGCTTCCTACTTTATCAGCGATAGACAGCAAGAATAGTATTGCTCTTGCAAATAAGGAAACACTTGTAACAGGCGGCGAACTTGTAATGAAAAAGCTGCGTGAACAGAAATCTGAAATGCTGTTGATTGACAGTGAGCATTCTGCGATTTTCCAATGCTTGCTTGGTGCTGAGGGTAATAAGATATCAAAAATTATTTTAACTGCGTCAGGCGGTCCGTTTTTTGGAAAAAACAGAGCCGATCTGGCATATACTACAAAAGAACAAGCATTAAAGCACCCTAACTGGAGTATGGGCGCAAAAATTACAATTGACAGCGCAACGATGATGAACAAGGGACTTGAACTGATTGAAGCGGTGAGATATTTTGATGTTAAACCCGAACAGGTTGAAGTTGTAATTCATCGTCAGAGCATAGTGCATTCCGCAGTAGAGTTTGAAGACGGTGCTGTTATAGCACAGCTTGGAACAGCGGATATGCGTATTCCTATTCAGTTGGCACTGCTGTATCCGAAAAGAGTTTCTTCTCCTGCAAAAAAGCTTTCGCTTACTGATGTAGGGACTTTGACATTCGATAAACCCGATGAGGAAACTTTTGTGTGCCTAAAAGCGGCAAGAATGGCATTGGATAAGGGCGGCAATGCTCCGTGCATTGTGAATTGTGCCAATGAAGCGGCTGTTGCTTTGTTTTTAAAGGATAAAATTCGGTTCCTCGACATTGGTGAGGTTGTTATGTCAGCTCTTAGCGATGTTGATTTTATCGAAAATCCTACCCTTAACCAACTTCTTGAAACGCAGAGTGCGTCGGAGTCTTATGTTTATGGCAAATTTGGCAGATAAGGAGATTATATGGGCGAGTTTTTTGGCAATGTTATTCCAATACTGATTGCAATTCTGGTGTTTTGTTTTATTATTTTGCTGCACGAATTCGGACATTTTATTGCGGCAAAGGCTTGTGGAATATATGTTAAGGAGTTTGCGCTCGGTATGGGTCCTGTCATTCTCCGAAAAAAGGGAAAAGAAACAGAATATGTGGTGCGAGCTTTGCCAATAGGCGGTTCTTGCTCATTTGAGGGAGAAAACGGCGGTGAGTCTGATGATTATGTTGAAGCAGAGCCAAATCCCAGAGCATTTAACAGAAAACCTGTATGGCAGAGAATGATAGTGATTATCGCAGGTCCGCTGATGAACCTTATCTTGGGTTTTATCGTTGTTTTAATTTCACTTTGTGCTTCTGAAGCAATGGCGTCACGCACTGTTTCATCATTTCTTGATCAGAGTGTTTCACAGGAATATCTTAAAGTCGGTGATGAGATTATTAAAGTTGACGGACTGCCGGTTTTTTCAGTTTCAGATGTCAGTTACAAACTCCAGAGCAGTGACAGAAAGAATGATGAGGGTAATTTGATTTTCGACTTCACTGTAAAGAGAAATGGCGAGAAAATTACCATAGAGGACGTTGAGTTTATGACTATTCAGCGTGATGATGGCTCAACAGGCATTTACTTTGATTTCACGGTGTATCGTCTGGAAAAAACATTCACCAATATTATTGGCGAGTCTTTCCGTGAATGTGCTTCAACAGCTCGTCTTGTCCTGATGACGCTTGTGGATATGTTCAGAGGAAAATATGGTCTGAATGATTTTTCGGGTCCTATCGGGGTGGGTACCGTAATCACAACTGCTGTAAAGTCCTATACTTTTGCTGATTTTATGAGCATTTTGTCGCTTATTACGATAAATGTCGGAGTTTTCAATCTTTTGCCAGTGCCTGCGCTTGATGGAGCAAGATTTATTTTTCTTGTAGTGGAACTTATACGTCGGAAACCTGTTAAGCCCGAAGTAGAGGGAATGGTTCATTTTGTTGGGTTTGCTGCGCTTATGATGTTTATGCTGATAATAACGTTTAATGATATTGTAAAGCTGTTTACAGGCGGCTTCGCATAAATTGGAGATGTTGAAATGAGTTCTGTGAAAAAAGTCAGAGTCGGTAATCTGACGCTTGGTGATGGGCAGATATATATTCAGTCTATGCTTAATATTCCTGCTGAAAATGTTGAGGAAAGTGTAAAGCAGGCGGTTGCTCTTGAGAGAGCAGGCTGTCAGATTATAAGGGCAGCGGTGCCGAAAGTTGAGAATGCCGTGCTGATATCAGCATTAAAAGAATCTGTGGGTATTCCTGTTGTTGCAGATATTCATTTTGATTATAAAATTGCGCTTGCTTGTGTTGAACATGGTGTTGACAAAATCAGGATAAATCCCGGAAATATAGGTTCAGCTGATAGAGTGAAAGCTGTTGCGGACGCTTGCAGACAGCGTAATATACCGATAAGAATAGGCGTCAATTCGGGGTCCGTTGAGAAAAATATTCTAGCAAAGTATGGCAGACCGACAGCGGAAGCGCTTGTTGAAAGTGCATTGGGACACGTCAGACTATTGAATGAATGCGGTTTTGACGATATCGTTATAAGCATAAAATCTTCTGATGTCAAAACCATGATTGCAGCTTATCGGCTACTTGCAAAACAGGTTGATTATCCGCTTCATCTTGGTGTGACGGAAGCGGGTACCGAGAAAATCGGAATATTAAAATCAGCTGTCGGCATAGGTTCATTGTTGTGCGATGGGATAGGTGACACAATACGAGTGTCGCTGACTGCTGACCCTATTAAAGAAATTTACGCTGCAAAGGATATTCTCAAAGCCTGTGGAATGGGAAGCGGTGTCGAGATAGTTTCCTGTCCGACTTGTGGAAGAACAAAGATTGATTTGATAAAACTGGCTTCGCAAGTTGAAGATATGCTGAGGGATATTGACAAATCTATAAAGGTTGCGGTTATGGGCTGCGTTGTTAATGGTCCCGGAGAAGCGAGAGAAGCAGATATAGGAATTGCAGGCGGCATTGGTGAAGGATTGATTTTTAAGAAAGGCGAAATTTTAAGAAAAGTTCCCGAAAATCAAATTCTCACTGAACTTAAGAAGGAAATTGATAATCTTTAAATATTGAAAGGAATTTTAAAATGCAGGTAAGACTTAAGGATTTACTGGATAATTGCGTTCTTCCGCAGATTGTTTCAGAGGGAAGAGTGCGTGAAATTGTCCGTATTGAGTCAAAAAATGCTTTGAATATCAATCTTGAGCTTGATGAACTTGTGCCAATGGCTGAACTCATGTCGGCAGGCAGTATGATTTCAAAGAAACTTGACGGAACAGAAGTTACAATTTATCCCAAATATCACATCAGCCTGTTTGAATCAAGTTACATATTCGAGATTATTGAATTCCTTAAAAGCAGAAATCTCTCTGTGAACGGGTATTTTGACGGTGCAGAAATTTCTAATGACGACACTACATATGAAATTACTCTGAAATCCGGCGGTCAGCAGATTTTGCTGGGACTGGAAATGGATAAGAAAATTGCTGCTTTTGTCCGCGGTTTTTTTGACAAGAATATTACAGTTATAATTTCTGCCGAGAATGAAAAAACTTTTGATGATTTTGCTGCAACACAGGCAGCCGCTCCTGTTGAGATGATTACATACACAGAAGCAGCTCCTGCAAAAAAGGACTTTGGCGGCAATGGAAAATCATATCAGAGAAGCGCAAGACCAAAATTCATTTCTGAGTCTGAGGATATTTCTCTGCCTTTTGAAAATGAACATTTTGATAAGGAAGCGAAGCTGTTTTTTGGTAAGGGAAAGTTTACTGCTCCACCGAAGATGTCGGAGAATTTCAACGACCAGGACGAGGCGACTGTATGGGGTACGGTTTTTAAAACTGACGAGCGTGTTTCAAGAGATGGCAACACGTTTATTTATACTGCTTTTTTTACTGATAAGACTTCATCGCAGATTTTGAAAATAATAACTCCATCTGAAAATACAGATGATGTAAAGAGTAATATTGCAGTTGGAAAAACAATTATTGTGTCGGGAAAATTTGAGTTTGACAATTATGCAAAAACCCTGAATATCCGTCCTAATTCAATGGCATTGCTTAAAACGCATTCGCGCCGTGATAATGCAGCTGAAAAGCGAGTTGAGCTGCATATGCATACTAATATGTCCGATATGGACGCTATATCTTCTCCGAAAGATCTTGTAAAGCAGGCGTTTGATTTTGGACATAAGGCTGTTGCAATAACTGACCACGGAAATGTTCAGGCATATCCCGAAGCTATGAATACGATTGCGTCTATCCGCAAAGGCGGCGGAGAGATGAAGATGATTTATGGTATGGAAGCATACTTTGTAAATGACAGCGAAGTGTTGGTTTCTGGGTGTACGGATTATTCTCTTGATGATGAGATTATTGTATTTGACGTTGAAACAACAGGGTTGTCATTTGAAAACGACCGCCTTACGGAAATAGGTGCTGTTAAACTCAAAAACCGTGAAATTGTCGGGGAGTTTCAGACGTTTGTCAATCCGAAAATGAAAATCAGCGCAAAGATTACCGAACTTACAGGTATAGATGACGCAATGGTTGCTGACGCTCCTGATGAAGAAGAAGGTGTAAGAAAGTTTCTGGAGTTTGTCGGCGATGGTGTTCTTGTTGCACACAATTCAGGCTTTGATACTGCTTTCATTCGTGGAGTGTGTCAGAGATGCGGCATAGATTATCACTGGCATGATGTAGATACTCTGAAACTTTGCAGAGCGGCTTTGCCAAATTTGAAAAATCATAAGCTGGATACAGTAGCAAAAGAATATAAACTGGGCGATTTCAACCATCACAGAGCAATTGATGACGCAAAGATGCTGTGTGAGATCTTTAAGAAACTTCTGTCTGATACGGCAAAGTATGGCAGGCTTGAAAAACTGGGAGATTTTAATGATTTGCTCGGTGATGTTGATGTAAAGAAATTGCCGACATATCATCTGATCATACTTGTAAAGAATAAAGAGGGACTTAAAAATCTTTATAAACTGGTTTCATATTCAAACCTTAAATATTTTTATAAGAAACCTAGAATTCCATTTTCCGAGCTTCAGAAACATCGTGAGGGACTGATTATAGGTTCTGCGTGCGAGGCAGGAGAGGTTTTTCGTGCTATACTTGCAAACCGTCCTCAGGAAGAGATTGAGCATATTGCTCAGAAGTATGATTACCTCGAAATTCAGCCTATAGGAAACAACCAATTCCTCGTCCGTGAGGGCAATGTAAAGGACGAAGAGGGTCTGCGTACTCTGAACAAGAAGATTGTCGAACTTGCGGATAAACTGAACAAGCCGTGCGTTGCTACCTGCGACGTTCACTTTAAAGACGAAGAGGACGGTGTGTTCAGAAAAATACTTCAAGCAGGACAAGGCTTCAAGGACGCTGATAATCAGGCTCCGTTGTTTTTCAGAACAACAGATGAAATGCTGCGTGAGTTTGACTACCTTGGTGAGGAAAAGGCTTATGAGGTAGTTGTAAAGAATACGAATGCTATTGCGGATATGGTGGAGGATATTCGCCCTATTCCGGAAGGAACATACACTCCTTCGCTTCCCGGAGCAGAAGAAGAACTCCAGCAGCTATGCTGGGACAGAGCTCATGCGTGGTACGGCGATGAACTGCCTGAACTTGTTGAAAAGCGTCTGCAAAAGGAACTTGACGCAATTATTAAGTATGGATTTTCAGTGCTTTATATGATTGCGCAGAAACTGGTAAAATATTCCGAGGATAACGGATATCTTGTAGGTTCTCGTGGTTCGGTCGGTTCTTCGTTTGTTGCGATTATGTCGGGCATATCGGAGGTTAATCCGCTGCCGCCGCATTATCGCTGTCCAAAATGCAGACACAACGAGTTTATTACAGATGGTACAGTCGGCTCCGGATTTGACTTGCCGCCGAAGAACTGTCCTCATTGCAATATTGATATGGTGCGTGACGGGCATGATATCCCGTTTGAAACGTTCCTTGGATTTAAGGGCGATAAAGCGCCCGATATTGACCTTAACTTCTCCGGTGAAGTTCAGAGCAAGGTTCATAGATATACAGAAGAGTTGTTTGGTAAGGATCACGTTTTCAAAGCGGGAACAATTTCTGCGGTTCAGGAAAAGACTGCATATGGCTTTGTAATGAAATATTGTGAAGAGCGTGGACTTACTTACAGTGAAGCTGAAATTGAGCGCCTTGCCATAGGCTGTACAGGTGTAAAGCGGACAACTTCTCAGCACCCAGGCGGAATGGTCGTTGTACCGAATGATTATGAAGTATATGATTTCACGCCTGTCCAGCACCCTGCGGATAAGACAGAAGAAGATATCATAACAACTCACTTTGACTTCCATGCACTTCACGATACTATCCTGAAACTTGACGAACTTGGACACGATGTTCCGACATTGTACAAGCATCTTGAGGATATGACAGGATTGAAGATAGCTGATATCACAACGAGTGATCCTCTGGTGTATCAGCTGTTCACATCGGTAACTCCGCTTGAGATTGAAGAAAAGGAACTTGGTGTTCCATGCGGAACACTTGGCATTCCTGAGTTCGGTACTCCGTTTGCTATGCAGATGCTTATTGACGCTCAGCCGAAAACATTTGCGGACTTGCTTCAGATTTCGGGACTTTCTCACGGAACTGATGTATGGCTTGGCAATGCGAAGGATCTTATTGACCAGAAGATATGTACGATTTCAGAGGTTATCGGAACTCGTGATAATATAATGGTTTACCTTATGCATAAGGGCGTTGAGCCATCACTTGCATTTAAGATTATGGAGATAACCCGTAAGGGAAATGCCAAAAAGCTGTTTAATGACGAGATTTATCAGGCTTTTAAGGATAACAATATCCCTGATTGGTATGTAGAAAGCTGCAAAAAGATTAAGTATATGTTCCCGAAAGCACACGCTGCGGCTTATGTTACTGCAGCGGTAAAGCTTGCGTGGTTCAAAATTCACAGACCATGTGAGTTCTATGCGGCTACTCTTATAAAGCATACCGAAAATATGGAGCTTGAAACGGTGCTTATGGGAAAATCTGCCGTTAAATCCCGCCTTGATGTGTTGAAGAGCATTCAGAAGCCGGGACCTAAGGAAAAGGGCATTTATGATGCGCTGCTGTTGGTGTATGAGATGATGCTCAGAGGGATTGAAGTACTTCCTGTTGACGCAAAATTGTCAGAAGCGGCTGATTATGTCGTAGAGGACGGAAAAATCCGTTTTCCGTTTAATTCAGTATCGGGCTGTGGTGAATCCGCCGCATTCAAGCTTAAAGAAGCAGTGAATAACGAAAGCAACACCTGTATTGATGAGCTTCAGAGTGAGAGTGGTGTAAACAGCACGGTAATTGAAAAAATGAAAGCTATGGGTGTATTCAAAGATTATACCCAATCTGCTCAGTTCACTCTTTTTGATTGAATGGATTTGTTCAAAAGTTCAGCGGATATGTATTTCAGTGGAATATATTTAATTATTTTCACTAAAAATATCCGCTGTGCTTGACAATTTGATGTCAATGTGTTATTATATATTATAGTGTGATGATGTGTTAATGCGTTATCACGGTAAAGTGTATTAACGGTTGGGTTTCAGTGTTTAACTGTAATGTTATGACAATCATTTAAGGAATGAGGAAAAAGAAAGTGAAACGAAATTGTTTATTGACTCCTGAGGGAACAAAGGATTTTTTGTTTGAGGAGTGTGCTGCAAAGCGTATTATACTTGAACGTGTTACCGGTTTTTTTGAGAAATACGGTTATTCCGAAGTAATTACTCCGGGAATTGAATTTTATGATGTTTTCAATGGCGATGGACGTACTTTTCCACAGGAAAGTATGTATAAGCTTGTTGACGGGAAAAACAGAATGATGGTTTTAAGACCCGACTGCACAACACCTATAGCACGACTCTGTTCAACAAGACTTCGTGGAGAACAGCTTCCTTTAAAACTCTTCTATAACCAGAATATTTTTATGGTAAATCCTAAGGACAGCGGCAGAGATGATGAGATTTCTCAATGCGGAATAGAGATTATAGGCGGCGATGAAAGTTCAGACTACGAAGTGCTTTTCCTTGCGGCAAAGGCTCTGTCATTGTGTGATGATGATTACAGAATTGAAATAGGCGACAGCGGAATATTCAGAACACTGATTTCAGAATATGATGGCGGCGAGCAGATGGCAGAGAATATTCGCAGTTGGATTGATACAAAGAATTATCCGAAGCTTGAAGAATGCTTGTCACAGGATAAACCCACAGAGCTTGCAATGAAGATGCTGCCACAGCTCTTTGGCGGAACTGAAGTATTTGAAAAAGCAAGAATTTATCTCAAAGGCAGTATTCTTGAGGAAAAATTATCACGCCTTGAAAAACTCTGCAAGGAATTGTCTAAAATTATTCCCGAAGAAAAAATTCGTGTAGATCTGGGTCTTGTTCACAAGAAAGACTATTACACAGGTATTATTTTCAGAGGTTATGTTGAGGGGTATGGTCAGCCTGCTTTGTCGGGCGGACGTTATGACGCTCTGCTTGAAACTTTTGGAACTGAAAGTACAAAGGCTGTTGGATTTGCACTCAATGTTGAAGCTGCTGCTCGTGTACTTCTGAAAAAATCCGCTCAGCGGCTTATAAAGTCTGCGGATATTTTGGTTTATGGGGAGAATGGCATTGCTGTACTGAAAGTTTGCGAAAATCTTATTAGTGAAGGATTTACTGTGCTGAATTTTGTAGGTAATTGCTACGACCAGGCAAAGGAATATGCAAAGGCTCATAACATCAGCCGTATTGATATCGTAAACAATGACGGCAGCTTAACTTCACAGGAGGTGTAATCGTGAGCGAAATCAACAATAAAAAGAAGATACGGATTGCACTTACTAAAGGTCGTATCGAACAAAAGGCTGTTGAACTTCTTGAAAAAATTGGATATGACGTAACTGAACTTCGCAATAAAGGCAGACGGCTTATTCTAACTATTCCTGATGAAAATATCGAGGTTGTTCTCGCTAAAGCAGCAGATGTAATTACATATGTTGAACACGGTGTGTGTGATCTTGGTGTTGTGGGAAAAGACACGATTATGGAACACGGTGGAAAGTTCTATGAAGTTGCCGATCTGGGATTTGGAAAATGCAAGTTTGCGCTTGCAGTGAAGAATGGAACTGATTTCTATAAGGGTTATGGTGTTAAAACTGTCGCTACAAAGTATCCTGCTGTTACTCGCAATTACTTTGAGAAAAAGGGGATTGACGTTGATATCGTCAAGATAGAAGGCTCAGTAGAGCTTGCACCGCTGGTAGGTCTTGCGGACGGAATAGTGGATATAGTAGAAACGGGAACTACTCTCAAGGAAAATGGATTATCCGTTGTTGAAGATGTAGCACCGATTTCGGCTCGTCTTATTGTAAATACAGTAAGCATAAAGCTTAATCAGGAGCGTGTTTCTGAAGTTATCGGTTTGATAGAAGGAGCGGTTAAAGATGATTAAAATAATAAAAGCAGACGGTTCGGAACTGGAATTTCTCGCTGAAGTTGAGAAGCGTGCAGGAGAAGTTAATGTTGAAGTTGAAAAGACCGTAAGAGCAATTCTCGAAGATGTAAAAGTAAACGGCGACAAAGCTGTCAAGGCGTATACTGCGAAATTTGATTGCCCTAATGCTTCGTGCTATCGTGTTCCCGATGAAGCTATTCAGGACGCTTTGACTGAAGCCAACGAGAAATCTCCCGAATTTGTAGAGGCTATGCTCAATGCAGTTGAAAATATAACTGCTTTCCACACAAGACAAAAGCGAGAGGGGTTCTGCGTTACCGAAGAGAACGGCGTTATTATGGGTCAACGTGTGCGTGGACTGGATAAAGTCGGATTGTACGTTCCGGGCGGTACAGCGGCATATCCGTCTTCAGTTCTGATGAATGCCATTCCTGCGAAGATTGCAGGAGTTAAGGAAATCATTATGGTAACACCTCCGCTTAAGGACGGAACAGCAAATAAGGATATCCTAGTAGCTGCTGCGCTGTGCGGAGTTGATAAGATTTTCCTTGCGGGCGGTGCGCAGGCAATTGGTGCGCTTGCTTATGGAACAGAGGAAATTCCGAGAGTATCTAAAATTGTAGGTCCTGGAAATATTTTCGTTGCAACTGCAAAGAAATTGGTATATGGTACTGTTGATATTGATATGGTGGCAGGTCCGAGTGAAATTCTTGTACTTGCGGACGAAACAGCAAATCCGAAGTATCTTGCAGCTGACCTTATGTCACAGGCAGAACACGATAAGCTTGCGTCTGCGATTATGATTACCACCAGTATGGATATTGCCGAAAAGACAAAAGCAGAGATCGAACGCCAGTGTGAATATCTGTCGCGAAAGGATATCATAGCAGAGTCTTTGAAGAATTACGGCGGAATTATCGTATGCGATGATATGGAATACGCTGTTGAAATTGCAAATAAGATTGCCCCCGAACACCTTGAGTGTGTTGTTGAAAATCCGCTTGAGTATATCGGAAAACTGGATAATGTCGGCTCACTGTTTTTGGGACAGTATTCTCCTGAGCCGCTTGGTGACTACTATGCAGGTCCAAATCACGTTCTTCCCACAAGCGGAACAGCGAGATTTTATTCACCGCTCGGTGTGGACAGCTTCATCAAGCGTTCAAGCTATATTTGCTATACAAAGGACGCACTGCTTGACGCTGCTGATGACATCATTCTTATAGCAAAGCGCGAACAGCTTACTGCACACGCTAATTCCGTTGAAGTAAGAAAAGAAAACTAATCATGATAAGGAGTTGCTATGAACAGAAGTGCTAATATTTCAAGAAAAACAAAGGAAACGGATATCACCGCTCTTCTTATGTTAGACGGTGGTGAGGTTAATATAAATACGGGAATAGGATTTCTCGACCATATGCTGAATGCGTTGGCGGTTCATGGCGGCTTTGGACTGAATTTGGACGCAAAGGGCGATTTGTTCGTTGATGGGCATCACACTGCTGAAGATGTTGGAATAGTGCTTGGCAAAGCGTTTGGTGAAGCTTTGGGCGATAAGAGCGGAATAATGCGTTATGGAAGTGCGTTTATTCCAATGGACGAAAGTCTGGGGTTCTGTTCGGTTGACGTCAGCGGACGTGCGTTTCTTGTGTTTAATGCTGAATTCAAGAATGAAAGAGTCGGCGAATTTGATACTTGCCTTACCGAAGAATTTATGCGTGCTTTTGCATTTAATGCAGGAATTACTCTTCACTTGCGAGTGGAGTATGGTTCAAACGATCATCATAAAATCGAGGCTTTGTTCAAGGCGCTTGCCTATGCGCTGAAGCAGGCGGTTAAGCGTAACACAGACGGTGTGGCAGTATCAACAAAAGGCGTATTATAAGCTTTTGTGCGGAGGAAGAATAATGATTGCAATTATCGACTATGGTGCCGGAAATCTGTTCAGCGTTAAAAATGCTTTGGATTACCTCGGACTTGAAAATATCGTAACTAATAATCCCAAAGATCTTGAAACTGCCGACAAGCTTATTCTCCCTGGGGTAGGCGCATTTCCTGACGCCATGAGAATGCTTGGCGAGTCGGGTCTTATCGACATAATCAAGGAGCAGGTAAAACATAAACCGCTGCTTGGTATCTGTCTTGGAATGCAGATGCTGTTTGAGAGGGGCTATGAGTTTGGCGAAACAGATGGACTGGGTTTTATAAAGGGAAATGTAAAGTTTATGGAGCTTGAAAATCTCCCTGTACCGCATATCGGCTGGAATTCATTGGAGTTCAACGAGAAAAGTCCGCTGCTTGATAAATGTTCAGACGGAGATTTCGTATATTTTGTTCATTCATATGCGGCAGAGTGTCCGTCTGAAAATGTTGCGGCTTATTGTGACTATGGAATGAAAGTTCCTGCGCTTGTTCAGAGCGGGAATGTTTACGGCGCACAGTTCCACCCCGAAAAAAGCGGAGAAGTTGGTCTGAATATTCTGAAATGTTTCAGCGAACTGTAATAATGCGTAAAAGTTTTCTTTTACGCATTAGAATATATGTCCTCGGCATTAACTGTAGGGTAGCATTCAGAATATGCAATACATAAGCAATAAGGAGAACGTAGATGGTTATTTTACCGGCTATTGATATAATTAACGGGCAGTGCGTGCGTCTTAATAAAGGCGATTATACAACTGCTCAAAAGGTTGCGGACAGTTATCTTGAAACGGCAATTTCTTTCGAGAAAGCCGGAGCAGAGTGGATACATATGGTTGACCTTGACGGGGCAAAAGCAGGAAAACCCGTAAATGCCAAAATCTATAATGATGTTGCAGAGAATACAAAGCTAAAAGTTGAGGTAGGAGGAGGTATCCGCAATATTGAAACGATTGACGAGTATCTCAGAATGGGAATTTCCCGTGTAATTCTTGGTTCTGCTGCACTAAAGAACCCCGAACTTGTAAAGCAATCTGTTGAGAAATTCGGGAGCGAAAAAATCGTAGTCGGCATAGACGCCAAAAACGGATTTGTGGCTACTGAGGGTTGGCTTGAAACATCTGATGTAAATTATATTGACCTTGCTTTGAAAATGATAGAATATGGAGTTCAGTATTTTATCTTTACAGATATTTCCAAAGACGGAATGTTATCCGGTGTAAATGCCGAGCAGCTTAAATCACTTTATGACGCAACAAGCGGTAAGGCGAATGTTATTGCAAGCGGTGGAGTACACACGATTGAAGATATCAGGATTTGCAAAGAAATGGGTCTGTACGGCACAATCTGCGGAAAGAGCATTTACAGCGGAACGCTTGACTTGAAACAGGCAATTGATGAGGCAAAAACCGACTGAAATACGAAAGGATAAGTTATGCTTGCAAAAAGAATAATCCCTTGCCTTGACGTGCGTAACGGCAAGGTGGTAAAGGGCGTAAATTTTGAGGGAATAAAGGAAGTCGGCGACCCCGTTCAGCTTGCGATTGAGTACAACAAGCAGGGTGCAGACGAGATTGTGTTCTACGATATAACAGCATCTCACGAGGGTAGAGGAGTGATGCTTGATGTTGTAAAGCGAACCGCTCAGCAGGTGTTTGTTCCGCTGTGCGTTGGCGGCGGCATTGCAACGGTAGAGGATTTCCGTGACACACTTCGTGCTGGGGCAGATAAGGTGTCAGTAAATTCACAGGCGGTGAAAAATCCCAAGCTGATAAGCGACGCAGCGGAGATTTTCGGCAGCCAGTGCGTTGTTGTCGGAATTGACGCTAAACGCAACGACAAGGGCGGCTACTCAGTATTTATAAATGGTGGAAGAGTGGATATGAACCTTGACCTCGGCGACTGGGTAAAGGAAATATCAGAGCGTGGCGCCGGCGAGATTTGCCTGAACTCCATAGATACAGATGGCGTTCGTGGTGGATTTGATATTGATATGCTGAAATTCGTGTGCGATAGGGTGAGTATTCCCGTTATTGCCAGCGGCGGCTGCGGAAAAATCGAGCATTTTTCCGAGGTGTTTGAAAAAACGGCTTCATCTGCGGCACTTGCAGCCTCTTTGTTTCACTTTGGCGAGCTTACGGTTGACGAAGTTAAGAAGTATCTGACGAATAAAAAAATTCCCGTGAGAAAAAATCTCGTTTGATGAATTTCATGCAGTGTTGATTTTTTGATATGGAGAAAACTATGGATTTAAAGAAATATTTCAAAAAGGCGGAACTTATTCCCGCAATCGTTCAGGACGCAGAAAACGGTGAGGTTCTTATGCTTGCCTATATGAACGAGGAAAGCATGGCGAAAACTCTTGAAACAGGCTACACATGGTTCTGGAGCCGTTCACGGCAGGAACTCTGGAATAAGGGTGCAACCTCGGGACATCTGCAAAAGGTGGTTGAAATATACAGCGACTGCGATGACGATACGCTGCTTGTAAAGGTAATTCAGACGGGAGCGGCTTGCCATACCGGAAACAGAACTTGCTTTTTTACACAAATAAAGTAATCAATGGAGGAAATTGATATGATGGACGCATTCAAGGATATGTATGATGTGGTTACAGACCGCAGAGAAAATCCGCAGGAGGGCAGTTATACCTGCTATCTTTTCGATAAGGGAATTGACAAAATTCTCAAAAAGTGCGGCGAGGAATGCACTGAAATGGTGATTGCTGCCAAAAACAATGACAAAGAGGAACTTGCTAACGAAATCAACGATTTGCTTTATCATATGATTGTTATGATGGTAGATCGCGGCGTCACTGTCGAGGATATCGAGCAGATTATGGTTGAACGCAGCAAGAAAATCGGAAATCTAAAGCAGTTTCATGTAAGCGACCATAACACATAAAGCATAGCGGGTTTTCACAATTTACATTCCTTTTTTATGTATAATCACTAAAAGTTGTTGCATTTTAAAAAAATATATGTTATAATACAAGTATGGGTAAAACCAAAAAATGTTATAAAGGAGATTTAATTATGTTAGTTTCCGCAAAAGAAATGCTCAGCAAGGCTCGTGACGGTAAATATGCCGTTGGTCAGTTCAACATCAACAACCTTGAATGGACAAAGTCTATTCTTACTGTTGCTGAAGAACTCAGATCTCCTGTTATTCTCGGTGTTTCCGAGGGAGCAGGCAAGTATATGACCGGATTTAAGACCATTGTCGGTATGGTAAAGGGAATGATTGAGGAGATGAATATCACCGTTCCCGTAGCTCTTCACCTTGATCATGGTACTTTCGAGGGTGCGCAGAAGTGCATAAGAGCAGGTTTTTCTTCTATAATGTTCGATGGTTCGCATTACTCAATTGAAGAAAATATTGAGAAAACAAAAATTCTTGTTGACGCTTGTGATGTTCTTGGCGTATCAATTGAAGCAGAGGTTGGTTCAATCGGCGGCGAAGAGGACGGCGTTGTCGGAATGGGCGAGTGTGCAGACCCCAAGGAGTGCAAGATGATTGCTGATCTTGGTGTTACTATGCTTGCTGCAGGTATTGGTAATATCCATGGCAAGTATCCCGAAAACTGGGCAGGACTTTCTTTTGAAACTCTTGAAGCAGTCAAGAACGAAGTTGGAGATATGCCTCTTGTTCTTCACGGCGGTACAGGTATTCCTGCTGATATGATTAAGAAAGCAATTTCTCTCGGTGTTGCGAAGATTAACGTAAACACTGAGTGCCAGCTTGCTTTCGCAGAAGCAACGAGAAAGTATATTGAAGAGGGCAAGGATCTGCAGGGTAAGGGATTTGACCCCAGAAAGCTGCTTGCTCCTGGTGCTGAAGCTATTAAGGCTACTGTCAAGGAGAAGATGGAACTGTTCGGTTCTGTTGGTAAGGCTTGATTCAAATACTCATATTTTTAAAGGACGTTGAAAAACGTCCTTTTTTATTATAATTTAAGAATGAAACGATATTTTGATATGAAATGATTTGTTTCAAGACACTTTGTAAATTCATTAAATGTAAAGATTTAAGAAAGTGAGGGTTTTTTATACAAAAATTATCTGAAACTCCTTGAAATATGGTTTGGATTGTGGTATAATAAAACTATATTTCAGATGAGGAGATTTGTGAAGTGAATATAGCAGTTGTGGGACTTGGTCTTATAGGCGGTTCAATATGTAAAGCTTTGAAGGCTAATACTTTTAACCATATAATGGGAATTGATACTGATAAAGAAACAATAAGAAAAGCGTTGGAACAGGGAGCGATTGACGAAGAAATTACTCCGGACAGATTGGGCGAAGCTAATATTACGATAGTTGCTTTGTATCCGTATAAGATTGTTGAATTTGTAAAAGCAAATGCTGATAAATTCAAAAAAGGCTCTATTGTAATGGATATTTGTGGTGTAAAGGGATATGTTGTAAATAATTGTACGCCTATCCTTGAAGAAAACGGAGTGATATTCATTGGCACTCACCCCATGGCAGGAACTGAACATTCGGGTTTTGATTACTCGACTGCTACTTTGTTTGAAAAAGCAAGCTTTATTATTACGCCAACTGAAAGCACTCCCCAGATTGCAATTGATCTTGTGTCAACTCTTGGCGCTTGTATGAAATTTGGTCAGGTTGTGATTGCGACGCCTGAACAGCATGACAGCAATATTGCTTATACTTCGCAGCTTGCTCATATTGTGTCGAATGCTTATGTGAAGAGTCCTTCTTTATTCAGAGCGGACGGATTTTCGGCAGGAAGTTTCCTTGATCTTACAAGAGTGGCATATCTTAACGAAGATATGTGGTCAAGCTTGTTTATGTGCAATAAGGAAGCCCTTTTGTATGAGGTCAATAATATTATAAATTCGCTTATCGAATACAGGGACGCAATGGTAAATGATGATGTTGACACTCTTCGTGAAATTTTGAAGATTGGCAGAGAGCGCAAAGAAAAGAGCATGGAATTTTATGGGCAGGAGAGAAGAAAATAAGCCGAGCATCGGTTACGTTGTATCCCTTTGCGGAATAATGTGTGGTCTTGCGGTAGCTTTGATGTTTGTTATGGGAATGATACCCTCGTTTGAGTATATCAGCCCTGCTGCAGCAGGAATACTTGTTTGGGTTATCCGTGAGCAGCTTGGCGTGAAGTACGGATTGGTAAGTTATCTTGCGGTTGGTATTCTTGCAGCTTTGCTTACTATGAACTATGAAGCTACTATGATGTTTGTGTTTCTGTTGGGGTATTATCCGATTATACGGGAATACTTACAGAAAGTTCCGACATTTATTCTGAGACTTATTGTAAAACTTGCTTTATATGCTGTATGCGCTGTGAGTGTTTATGTCATTTTGATTAACTTGTTCGGAATGAAACAGCTGCTTGAAGATATCGGCGAGTTTGGAGAGTATGGCTCGTTCATCTTGCTTGGAATGGGTGCGTTCGCTTTCTTGCTTTACGATATTTTTTTGGCTTTGCTGAAGCCATATTATGAAAAACTCCTAAGACCGATAATACGAAAAAGAATGAGGTAGAGTATGTCAGACAGAATTTCTGAAAGAATTGATATATCGCCCGAATTTAAATGGGCTATTGAACATATTTATGCTTCTGATGAGCTGTGGGAAACTGATTATGTGAAAGCGCAGGAGTTTTGTGAGAAAATTTCGCAATTTAAGGGAAAATTAGGAATCAGTGCTGATAATTTGCTGAGTTTTCTTAAACTTGATGATGAGTTGACTGTGCTTCTGGATAGCTTGGGAAACTATGCACAAAGAAAGAGCGATGAGGATACAAGAATTTCAAAGTATCAGGATATGACTGACCGTCTGGGAATGCTTTATGTTCAGATAAGTGGTGCAAGTGCGTTTGCTACTCCCGAAATTCTTTCAATTTCAGAAGATAAACTGAATGCTTTTTATAGTGAATGTTCTGATTTGAAGTTATATAAGCGCTCGCTTGATAAAATCAGAATAATGCGTGAGCATATATTGTCTGAGGACGAAGAAAAGATACTGGCTTTAAGCGGTGAGATGATGGGAACACCCGAAACAATTTTCTCGATGTTTAATGATGCGGATCTGAAATTCCCCGATGCAATTGATAAGGACGGAAAAGCACACCAGCTTACTCATGAGAGCTATATTCCGCTTGTTCAGAGTGAGGACAGAGTTCTGAGAAAGTCGGCGTTCGAGTCGATATATCACGTTTATTGCGATTTTAAAAATACTTCGGCAGCAATGCTGTCGTCACAGGTTAAAACTCTTGTATTCAATGCAAGAGCCAGAAAATATAATTCAACACTTGAAGCTGCATTAAGTGCAAACGAGGTTAATACTGCAGTTTACCGAAAACTGATTGAGGCTGTTCGTAACAATCTCGGACTGATGCACAGATATGTTAAAATCCGAAAGAAAGCTCTTGGTGTAGACGAGCTTCATGCTTATGATCTGTATACCCCCATAGTAAGTGGGGTAGAGGATAAGGTTACTTTTGAACAGGCAAAGCAGGAGGTTTACGAGTCACTTGCTCCGATGGGTGAGGATTACAGAAAAATCTTCCTTGAGGGTTTTGAAAAGCATTGGATTGATATTTATGAGAATGAGGGAAAAAGAAGCGGTGCGTATTCCGCCGGAGCAAGAGTTCACCCTTATGTTCTTTTGAACTATAAGGACACGCTTAACTGGGAATTTACGCTTGCCCATGAGATGGGTCACGCTATTCATTCATACTTGTCGAATAAAAATCAGCCAGTAGCGTATGCAGATTATGTTATTTTTGTGGCAGAAGTTGCGTCAACTTGCAATGAAAGTCTGCTTATGCAGCATTTGTTAAAGAAAGCAACGGATAAGAAGCGCAAAGCGTTTTTGGTGAATTATTTTCTGGAGCAGTTCAGAACAACTTTGTTCCGTCAGACTATGTTTGCGGAATTTGAGTTGATGATAAACGAAAAGGTTGAACGAGGCGAAAGTCTTACTGCGGAAAATTTATGCGAGATGTATCATCAGCTGAATGTCGATTACTATGGCAGCGATCTGGTTGTCGATAGTGAGCTTGATATGGAATGGGCGAGAATACCTCATTTCTATTATGACTATTACGTTTATCAATATGCAACAGGCTTTTCTGCTGCGATAGCTTTATCCCAGCGTATTCTTAAAGAGGGAGAGCGTGCTGTACGCGATTATATCGGTTTTTTGAGCGGCGGTTGTTCATCTGATCCTATTACTCTTCTCAGAGGAGCAGGTGTTGATATGATGGATACAAAGACTGTTGATGACGCCCTGAAGATGTTTAGTTCTCTCCTTGATGAAATGGAAGAGTTACTGTGATTTTCAGATAATTTTACTTGACGGTGGTGATTTTTTGGATACTGAACAATTAAAGCATATTAAGAAATTCTGCGATTCGTTTGATAATCCGACAGCATTGCTTACTGTAAATTTTGAGTGCAAATACTGTAATAAAAAGGGATTTATTAAGAAAGACGCAAATATTTCTTTCGTTTTTGAAGGAATTACTCCACCTTTGAAAAGGCAGGAAACTACTATAGCTTTAATCAATGGCGCATACTACAGCTGTAGGTTAACTCCTTTGTGGGATGAATGGTGTTTTTGTGAATTTCTGAATAAGCGCGATATTATGGGGATTGTTGAAAAGTCTGATTTGCATAGTCAGATTTATACGATTCTGTCCGCAGGTTTGCGCAATTTAGCAATGATGTGGAAAAATTCCTCCAGTCTTGAAAAATTATATTATGATAATGGTTATACTAACGGAATAGATGAAGTGGCAGAAATTAAAAAGAATGTGGTTAGTTTGCGTGCTTCACTTCTGGGCATTTCTTCTTATGTGGATATGCTCAATCCAAGGAATGATTTTACACAAGTAGATTTGTATTCAATTCTTAAATCCGTAATTGACAGATGTAACTCACGTCTTTCAAGTATTGACAGGTATATTGATTTTGTATCTGATAATGATGGATTTTTCATATACTCAAGCGATCAGTTTGTTGTAAATGCACTCGTTTGTGTTCTTCAGAATGCTTTGCTTTACTCAAAGAAAGATTGCGTCCCTGTTGTTACTATTTTTAAACAGCAAAATTCGGGTGAGAGTTATGTTGTTGTGAGAGTTGTTAATGACTGTGCTCTTTTCATAGATGAAAAATTTGGAGAAACAGTTGACATGAACTTCTGTTCTCAGCGGAGTGGACTTGGCATTCCTACATTAAGGCGTTTTGCTGAAATCAGTAAGGGAAGTTTTTCTATAGAGAAGAAAGATGACAGGGTTTGTGTGGAAATAAAAATTCCGGAATACGAACTGCCGATATCAACTGTGTTTGTTGTTGAAAGCAGCGAATATACATTCTATGATTGTGGTATTCCTGATAATATAGACTCAATGCTTGACGATGTTATTGAAACGATAAAATATATGTAAGGTTCTTAACAAAATATTTATCGGTCTATCACACTAATTTCATTTTAATATTTTATAATGGCACTGTCGGTAAAAACGACAGGCAATGTTCATAGTTTCCTCTCGTGGGTTTGGCGTTCTTTTCAGAATTTGATTAGAACGCTGTTTTTTTAAAAACATTCTGCTGAGGAGTATTTATATTAGAGCGGAGGATTGTTATGTATAAAATACTTGTGGTTGATGACGAGGAAAATATCCGTGAAGTTCTGAAGGAATATGCGGAATTTGAAGGTCATGATGTCGATGAAGCTGAAGATGGCATGGAAGCTGTTGAAATGGCAAGAAATAACGATTATGATATTATTATAATGGATATAATGATGCCCAGACTTGACGGATATTCTGCTTGTAAAGAAATAAGAAAATTCAAGTCAACTCCTGTTCTGATGCTCTCTGCAAGAGGTGAGGAGTATGATAAGCTCTTTGGATTTGAACTCGGAATAGATGATTATGTTGTAAAGCCATTTTCTCCAAAGGAGGTTATGGCAAGAGTAAATGCTATTATAAAGAGAAATTCATCGGCTGCTGCTCAGGTATCAGAAGTTGAGAAATTTGAGGGATTGGAAATAAACTTTACGTCCCGTGATGTATTTATAGACGGTAAAAAAGCCAATCTCACACCGAAAGAATATGATTTATTGTTTTTCCTTGTAAGAAACAAGAATATTGCGCTGACAAGGAATAAGCTTCTCGAAGAAGTATGGGGATATGATTTCTTTGGTGACGACAGAACTATTGATACACATATTAAAATGCTGAGAAATAATCTTGGAGATTATAGAAAATTCATAGTAACGCTCAGAGGTCTGGGCTACAAGTTTGAGGCTTAAGTTATGAATTTTTTCAGAAGTATCAAATTTAGAGCGTGGATATTGTTTGAAACGGTTGTTGTTGCAATGCTTGGTTTCACTTATATATTTCTGATTGCAATGTTTCCCAACTTTTATAAATGGATGAAAACATATGAAATTACAGAAGCATTTGTAGAAATCAAGTCTAACTGGTCTGACGATTCTGTTGTTGATATTATAAATAAACATGCTTCCGAAAAGAAGATGTATATTGAAATAATGTACCCGTCTATAAATTACTCGTATACAGCTGACAGACTTGGGGGAAGCTTTTCGCCTGCGGTTCTGGGAAAAGGCGTTTTTATCAAAAGTATAGTGGAGAGCGACAGCGGAATAATCTATGAGCAGTTCAGAGATGAACGTGAAGATAACTCAATTCTTCTGATGGGAAGCTATATTGGTAAAGATAAATCCAATCCTGACGCTTATATCTTCATTTGCAATTATCTCCAGCCTATCGGAACAACGGTCAGCATATTTGTAAGACAGTTTTTCTTTGTAGGCATTATAATTATGATTTTGACCATATTTATGTCTGCGCTGTTTGCATATAATTTGTCAGAACCGATCATAAGGATTAACAGGTCTGCGAACGATTTACCACAAGGCAAATTCAATGTAAAAATTGAAAAGAATGATTATGATGAAATCAATCAGCTTGCCGAAACGCTTCAATCTGCGTCAAAAGAAATTGCAAAATCCGAAGATTTAAGACGTGACCTGATGGCTAATATTTCTCATGACCTCAGAACTCCATTGACTATGATTAAAGCATATGCTGAAATGATAAGAGATATTTCTGGAGATAATCCTGAAAAACGTGAAAAGCATCTTAAAATAATCATTGATGAAACAGACAGACTGTCGTCACTTGTTAATGATATTCTTGACCAGTCGAAATTGCAGGCAGGTGTTGCAGAGATGAATCCTGAAACCTTCAATTTCACTGAACGATTGTCAAGGGTGATTTCACGTTTTGATATTCTGAAAGAAAATGATGGAATAATTATTGATCTTCAGACGGAAAATGACATTATGATAACTGCTGATATCACTAAACTTGAACAGGTTGTTTATAATCTTATAAACAACGCTGTAACATATGTCGGTGATGATCGTACAGTTATTGTAAGATTGTACCGAAAGGATAATTCAGCCAGGTTTGAAGTTGAAGATCATGGCGAGGGTATTTCCGCTGAAAATCTTCCTTATATCTGGGATAGGTATTATAAAGTAAGCGAAAGAAGCAAAACTCACAAACGTGCAAAAATGGGAAGTGGTATTGGACTTTCTATTGTTAAAGGGGTTCTTGAACAGCATAAGTTCAGATATGGTGCTGACAGCAAAGAGGGGCAGGGGAGCACATTCTGGTTTGAATTCCCTGAACACAAAGAAACATCTTCTGAAAGTGTAAAATTTCAGAAGAAAAAATGGAATGCAAAACAATGATACACTAAATGCGATACCTTTTGAATTGGGTGTCGCATTTTAGATTATAGATAAATTCTGATTTTATCAGGAGTTATAGATACAGATCCAATTGATTTTATATCGAGCTAGCTAGCTTTAATTGCTGCTAACTACTAGTGCAAGACCGGGATACTGCTTATCATCGCTTGCTTTATCATTGTTCCTGTGTGACTCCATCGCCACCACAGTGCAGCCGTCGGGCAGACCTGTGTCTTTGGTTGGTGTGAACGTTGCGGTGCCGTTCTCGATGGCTTCGTAGGCTCTGCGCGATATCTCTTCGATTTGTGCAATTCTTTCGGGAGTGCAAAATACTCCGCTACTTGTTCCGTACTCACCTAGCTCAAGATTGACATATGTTACACCTTCGGGGATATCATAGCCAAAAACTGCTTTGAACTCTTCGTTGGTTACAGTGATAGGCGACGTGGAGGGTTTGGAGGTGTCACCTGTGGTTGAAGAACTATCAGACTTATCATCTGTTA
>CAZTRH010000006.1:0-43047 GCA_964616605.1 uncultured Ruminococcus sp. | reverse complement strand
GGCGGACTGCCACAGACTGTCTTTATTGAAATATAAAACACGAAAGAGGTAATCCCTATGAATTCACCGATATCAAAGGAAGAGCTTTTAAAACAGCTCAAGCAGACATTGGAATACGACTATCGCACCGATGTCAAAGATGCAACTGTAACTCAGATTTATCGTGCGCTTTCTACAATCGTTGTAAACTATATGAAAGAAAAGCGTCACGAGTTTATGCACGACTGCAACTCTAAGGGCAGAAAGCAGGTTTATTACCTGTCGATGGAGTTCCTTATGGGTCGCTCGCTGAAAACTTCGCTGTATAACCTCGGTATGCAGGACGAAGTTGCAAAGGCTCTTGATGAAATCGGCGTTAAAATTGACAGAGTATATGAGGAAGAACCTGACGCAGGACTTGGAAACGGCGGTCTTGGCAGACTTGCTGCGTGCTATATGGACGGTCTTGCAACCTGCGAATACCCCGCAACAGGTTATTCTATCTGCTATGAATACGGTATTTTCAAGCAGAAAATCGTTGACGGCTGGCAGACCGAGCTTCCCGACAACTGGCTGCCGGGCGGCGGCGCATGGCTTGTTCCCGTTCCCGATCAGGCTGTTGAGGTGCGCTTTGACGGTCACATCAACGAAAGCTGGGAGAATGATTATCACCGCCTTGATTATGTCGGCTATAACAGCGTAAGTGCCGTTCCCTGCGATATGTACGTTTCGGGTTACGATTCAAAGGGCGTTTCAAAGCTCCGTCTGTGGAGAGCAGAGGCTATGTCCTTTGACATGAACGCTTTCAATACGGGCGACTATGCTACGGCTCTGGGTGCGCAGAATATCGCTCACTCCATTTCAAAGGTTCTTTACCCTAACGATAACCATGCAGAGGGTAAGGCTTTGCGTCTGCGTCAGCAGTATTTCATGTGCGCAGCTTCTATCGGCGACATTGTTATGCGCCATATGAGAGTTTACGGTACTATGAACAATCTTCACGAAAAGATTGCTATTCATATCAACGACACTCACCCCACTCTTGCAATCCCTGAGCTTATGAGAATACTCCTTGACGATTGCGGCTACGGTTGGGAGCAGGCTTGGCACATCTGCACAAACACATTCGCTTACACCAACCACACCGTTATGGCAGAAGCTCTTGAAAAGTGGGATCAGGGGCTTATTGAGAAAATTCTTCCGAGAATTTATCAGATTATTTGCGAGATTAACCGCCGCTATTACGAGGATATCCTTGCAAGAACAGGCGACGCAGGCAAGGCAGGCAAGATGGCTATTATGAAGGACGGAAAAATTCATATGGCAAATCTGTGCGTTGCGGCTTCTCACAGCGTAAACGGCGTTTCAAAGCTGCACAGCCAGATCATCAAGGACGATGTTTTCCAGCTTGAAGCTACCGATACTCCGTCCAAGTTCAAGAATGTTACAAATGGTATTGCTTACCGCCGCTGGCTGCTTCAGAGCAACAAGGGTCTTACAGACCTGTTGTCTGAATGTATCGGCGAAGGCTTTAAGAAAGACGCTTCCGAACTTATCAAGTTTCAGGTGTTTGCAAACGACAGTGCTGTTCTTGAAAAACTCGGTAAGATAAAGCGTCAGAATAAGGTTGCTTTTGCTGAGTATGTGGAGAAGTCCACGGGTACAAAGCTTAATGTAGACAGCATTTTCGATGTTCAGGTAAAGCGTCTGCACGAGTATAAGCGTCAGCAGCTCAACGCTATGAACATTCTTGCTGATTATAACTACCTCAAACAGAACCCCAATGCTCCGTTTGTTCCCAAGACTTACATTTTCGCATCAAAGGCTGCGCCCGGTTACTATATCGCAAAGCAGATTATCAAGATGATCTGGTGCATAGGCGAGGAAATCAAGCACGACCCTGTTATCCGTGAAAAACTTCAGGTTATCTTCCTTGAGGATTACCGTGTAACGCTTTCCGAAATGCTTATGCCTGCCGCTGAAATCTCCGAGCAGATTTCTCTTGCAGGTACAGAAGCGTCCGGTACAGGCAATATGAAGCTTATGCTTAACGGTGCGCTTACAATGGGAACATATGACGGCGCAAACGTTGAAATCCACGAGGCTGTTGGTACTGATAATATCTTCATATTCGGTATGAGAACTCCCGAAGTCAATGAGTTGCGTATGAGAGGCTACAACCCTCAGGGATACATTGACAGCAATCCTGTTATCAAGAACGTTATCCAGAGAATGTATAACGGTATCAACGGCGCAACGTTCAACGAGGTTGCAGACTCCATCAGAAACAAGGATTTCTATATGGCTCTTGCGGATTTCGACAGCTACCGCGGAACTCAGGCTTACGCCTCCGAGGTTTACAAAAATCCTACCGACTGGAACAGAAAGAGCCTTTACAATATCGCAGGTGCAGGTCGCTTCTCCGCTGACAGAGCAGTTACCGACTACGCTCGTGATATCTGGAATTTGAAGTAAAACAATTTTCTCCCCCCCTTGGGGGAGAAATCTTTTCGTGGAGGTTTTTATGAAATTAGCTGAGGCACTTAATCTGAGAGCCGACATCAAGAAAAGAATGGGTCAGCTTAATATGCGGCTTCAACGGAATGCCCTTGTACAGGAGGGTGAACAGCCTGCTGAAAATCCCGCTGTGCTGCTGAAAGAGCTTGACGAGCTTTCCACACAGCTTGAAGAACTTATACTGAGAATTAATCTCACAAACGCAAAAACGCTCAGCGACGGAAAAACTCTCACAGAGCTTATTTCACATAAAGATACGCTCCGTATAAAGATTGATATAATGCGTTCGTTCCTCGATGAAGCGTCAAGAAAAGTTTCTCGCGGAACTGCGTCTGAAATCAGAGTTTTAAGCACTGTAAACGTTTCGGAATTGCGAAAGCAGGTTGACGATCTGGAGAAGAATTTCAGGGAAACCGATGTGAAAATCCAGGCGCTCAACTGGAATACAGAGCTGCTTTAAACAGTAACGTAAATTTGAGATTTTGAGTACGGCAACGGGCGAGCATTGCCTCCGGGACTGAGGAATAGTCCCACTCAGTATAGAACTGCGGAGCAGGTTCAGAAGGCGTAAGGGTCTTTAATTCTTTTGCTCGAACTGATACAAACGCATTATTACCGCTTAATATTACAACCACAGTGCTGACGTTGCCGCAGGGTGGGATAGGGGAGTTTTTATTATGAATATGCCGATTTTTGATTGTTTCGACCACAATTACAAGCACCCGTTCGGTGCAATACGCAGGGGTCAGCCTGCAATGTTTAATTTAAGGCTGCCGAAGAGTATGCGTGTGTCGGGACTTATGCTTGTTATGTTCCGTCCGGGGTGCAAAGAGCGTTTTATCGAACTGGAAATTCAGGATCAGTCGCAGGACGATAATGTTTATTCCTGCGTATTCACACCGAATGACACGGGCGTGCATTATTACTACTTTACGGGCGTTATTGACGACCGCCGCCGCTATATAAAGCGCAAAGGTGCGTCGCTTGGCGTGTTTGAGGGTGACGAGCTGTTTCAGCTGACTGTATTTGATGAGAATATATACACTCCAAACTTTATCCGCGGCGGAATTATGTATCAGATTTTCCCCGACCGTTTCGCAAAAAGCGGTGTAAAGCACGAGAATGTGCCATCAGACCGTGTTATCCGTGAGGATTGGAACGGTACTCCGTACTGGAAACCCGATGAAAAAGGAATTGTGCGCAACAACGACTTTTTCGGCGGCGATTTACAGGGCATTATCGAAAAACTGCCGTATATAAAGGAGCTTGGCGTTACGATAATCTATCTCAACCCGATATTCGAGAGCCATGAAAACCATCGTTATTCAACGGCGAATTATGAGAAAATCGACCCGATGCTTGGAACGGAAGAAGATTTTGCTGAACTTTGCAAAAAAGCAAAAGAACTCGGTATTGATATTATCCTTGATGGAGTTTTTTCGCATACAGGTGCGGATTCTATTTATTTTAACAAATTCGGAAGATATGGTGAGAATACAGGTGCATATCGGGACCGCAACAGTCCGTATTTCCCGTGGTACGATTTTTCGAGATACCCCGACACTTATGAAAGTTGGTGGGGAATTACCACTCTGCCGAATGTTAAGGAGAATAACGAAGCATACACAAAGTATATCTGCGGCGAGGACGGTATCCTTCAGAAGTGGATTAAACTCGGCGCAAAGGGCTGGCGACTGGACGTTGCCGATGAGTTGCCCGATGAGTTTCTCGACAACGTAAATCGTGGCGTAAAGGCACTCGGAAATGACAAGATCGTATACGGCGAGGTATGGGAGGACGCTTCCAACAAGGAGAGTTACGGCGTTCGCCGCCGCTACCTTATCGGAGGTCAGCTTGACAGCGTTATGAACTACCCGTTCAAGGAGTGCATTTTAAATTACGTCAAGTATGCGGACGCACAGGCGTTTGTGGACGGAATTATGACAATTCTCGACCACTACCCGAAGCCTGCCGTTGATATGCTGATGAATTTCTTGTCAACTCACGATACCGAACGTGCGCTTACACGTCTGGGCGGTGACGAGGTTGCATGGAACGATAAAAACTGGCAGGCAGAGCGTTATCTTAACGGTCAGCAGTATCTGCTTGGCATTGCACTTATGAAGTGTGCTATGGTGCTGCAGTTCTTTTTGCCCGGCATTCCGTGTATTTATTACGGCGATGAGGCGGGAATGGAGGGTTATCGTGACCCGTTCAACCGCCGTTGTTATCCATGGGGAAACGAGAATGTAGATCTTGTTGAATTTACAAAGCAGCTGTCTGAGATACGTCATAGTTCCCGCGCGTTCGAGCAGGGAGAAATGCGCTTTATCGAGTGTGATGATAATGTATGCGTTTTTGCACGGTGCGACAAAATCAACCGTCAGGCGGCGATAATTTATCTTAACAAATCCACTAAGGGCAGAACGTTTGATATAGTAAACGACAAGACCGAAATGTTCTTTGATTTCAAGGCTGCATTTGATCGTCACGGCAGGGGAATTGAGGACGGAAAGATAAGAGTTTCACCGTTTGATTACGGCGTGGTATTCTGCAAAATTTAATAACTAAGTGGTGCATTTGCTGATGCACCACTTTTGCTTGATGCTTTTGGGAAACAGGCTGTTAAGCAGCCTTGACTTTGAGAGAAATATGAGGGTTATCGGGAGGAATAAGTTCAAGATTAAATACCATTTGCAACAATTATTCTTCATGGACGGCTTAAAAGTATTGACAACTCCCGTGAAAAGTGTTAAAATAAATCTGTATGAATAAATTGGGGCGGAAATCCCACTCTGATAATAATAGGGTACGCTCGGACGGGTGTTCCCATAATGAAAAGGAAGGTCGTTTATTATGGAAATCAGAATTGAAAAAACAGCAGCTCCCAAGGAAAAGCCTGCCGATGAAAGCAAGCTTGGCTTCGGACATATCTTCACAGACCATATGTTCATTATGGAGTACGATACAGGCAAAGGCTGGCATGACGCAAGAATAGTTCCTTACGGAAACATCGAGCTTTCTCCTGCAGCAATGGTACTGCACTATGGACAGGAAATCTTCGAGGGTATGAAGGCGTACAGAACCGCTGACGGCTCTATTCAGTTCTTCCGTCCCGAAGAAAATTTCAAGCGCATGAACATTTCCGCAGAACGTCTTGTTATCCCCGAAGTGCCGGTAGAGGACGCTTTGCAGGCTCTGCATACTCTTGTAGAGATTGATAAGGACTGGGTTCCGCATTCTGATGGTGCATCGCTGTACATTCGTCCGTTTATCTTTGCGGCAGATCCGTTCCTTGGCGTTCGCCCCGGTGATAAATATTACTTTATGATTATAATGAGCCCGTCCGGCGCTTATTATTCAACAGGATTGAACCCTGTTTCCATTTATGTTGAAACAAAGTATGTCCGTGCAGTACGCGGCGGTATGGGCTTTACAAAGACAGGCGGAAACTATGCCGCTTCTTTGCATTCTCAGGACGACGCTCACAAGCTGAACTATTCTCAGGTGCTTTGGCTTGACGGTATCGAGCAGAAGTACATTGAAGAAGTCGGCTCTATGAACATTATGTTCGTAATTGACGGAGAACTTGTAACTCCTGCACTCCAAGGCTCTGTTCTGTCGGGCATTACAAGAAAGTCCGTGCTTGAACTCGCACGCAAGTGGGGAATGAAGGTTTCCGAGCGCAGAATTTCCATTCAGGAAGTTGCTGACGCATATGACGCAGGCAAGCTGGAAGAAGTATTCGGCACAGGTACTGCGGCTGTCGTATCTCCCGTAGGTCATCTCAAGTGGGGCGACAAGGTTATGGAAATCGGCGGCAACAAGATAGGCAAGCTCACTCAGAAACTGTACGATACAATGACAGGTATGCAGTACGGAAAGCTTGCCGATGATATGGGCTGGATCGAAAAACTTTAATAGCTCTGAAAATAAGAAAGGTTAATTGCATTTATGAACAACAAAGAAAAATCCCTTGAAACTATAAAGACACTGTGTATTCACCGTGGATTTGTATATCCCGGAAGCGAAATTTACGGCGGACTTGCAAATACATGGGACTACGGTCCTTTGGGCGTTGAGCTTAAAGAGAATATCAAAAAGGCGTGGCGCAAGAAGTTTATACAGGAGAACAAGTATAACGTAGGACTTGACTCCGCTATTCTGATGAACCCCCAGACGTGGGTAGCGTCGGGACACGTCGGCGGCTTCTCTGATCCCCTTATGGACTGCAAGGACTGCAAAACCCGTCACCGTGCAGATAAGCTTATAGAGGACTTCGGTGCAGAGCCTGCAGGCTGGAGCAACGAGCAGATGATGAGTTTTATCCGTGAGAACGGCATAAAATGCCCCGACTGCGGCAGCACAAACTTCACTGATATCCGTCAGTTCAACCTTATGTTCAAGACTGAGCAGGGTACTGTCGAGGGCGCAAAGAGCGAGCTTTACCTCCGCCCCGAAACCGCACAGGGTATTTTCGTAAACTTCGCTAACATTCAGCGCACTTCCCGTAAAAAAGTTCCTTTCGGCGTTGCACAGGTGGGTAAGTCTTTCAGAAACGAGATTACTCCGGGACAGTTCATTTTCCGTGTAAGAGAGTTCGAGCAGATGGAACTTGAATTCTTCTGCAAACCCGGAACCGACCTTGAATGGTTCGATTATTGGAGAACCTACTGCAAGAACTTCCTGCTGACATTGGGACTTAAGGAAGAGAATATCCGTCTGCGCGACCACTCTCCCGAAGAATTGTGCTTCTATTCCAAGGCTACTACGGACTTCGAGTTTATGTTCCCATTCGGCTGGGGCGAGCTTTGGGGCGTAGCAGACAGAACCGACTATGACCTCAATCAGCACATAAAGACAAGCGGCAAGAGCCTTGAATATTTCGACCCCGAAACCAACGAAAAGTACGTTCCGTATGTTATCGAGCCGTCATTGGGCGTTGAAAGACTGTTCCTTGCTGTCGTATGCGACGCTTATGACGAAGAGGCGCTTGAGGACGGCACTTCCCGTACAGTAATGCACTTCCACCCTGCGCTTGCTCCTGTAAAGGCTGCTGTACTGCCGCTTTCAAAGAAGCTTTCCGAGAAGTCGGGCGAGCTGTACGAAGAACTTTCCAAGTACTTCACTGTTGAATATGACGAAGCAGGTGCTATTGGTAAGCGTTATCGCCGTCAGGACGAAATCGGAACACCATTCTGCATCACTTACGATTTCGACAGCGAAACAGACGGCTGTGTAACAGTCCGTGAGCGTGACACAATGCAGCAGGTAAGAATACCGATTGCTGATGTCAAGGCTTATATTGAGGAGAGAATTTCTATCTGATTGCAATAGCTGCTAAAATATGAAAAAAATCTCACGTCAAAAGCGTGAGATTTTTTATGTAACAGAATAAGTAGCGTCCGCATTTCGTACTATATAACCGGCTATTTCAAGCGACAGCAGAGCGACCATGACTTCACGGTAATATATTTCTGTGCGTGCTACAATTGTATCAACATCAGCAGGACCTTTTAAAAGAGCTTTATAAATTGCTGTTTCCGTTTCGTCAAGAGTATTGGGAATTTTTACAGCTTTTTCCGAAGCAGGGGAAGGCGGTTCAGAATCGGCTGCGGAGGTTGGCAAGGGGGCTGATGCTTTTTTATGTTCCTGTTTCTTTTTTGGCTTGATATCTTTCGGAGCAGGAGAGGGGGCAGAGTTATAGTCCGCTGCGTTAAATGACGGATTTGCCAAAGAGCGTGAAAGAGCAAACGAACCGAGTATGTCATCTGCGCTGAACACGGGGGAAGCACCGCTTTTAAAGAGGCTTGCAGCCGCTGAATATCTGTCATCGGAAATATCATGCGGAGGAATGAAGAATACACGGCGTCTTTGCTCAAATGCATGTTCGGCAGTTAGCAGCGAACCGCTCCCTTCTGCTGCTTCAAGTACCAGCACTTCATCGCTTATTCCCGAAATAATGCGGTTTCTCATCGGGAAATATCCCTTTGGCAGCGGAGAATGCGGCAGCAGTTCGCTTATCAGCGCACCACCGTTTTCCAATATTTCTTTTTTTAAATTTTTACTGTCGGCAGGATAACTTACCAGATTGCCGCACGCAAGTACGCCGACGGTAATTCCATCGTTTTCAAGAGCGGCTTCGTGCGCTGCGGTATCCAGTCCCACCGCAAGTCCGCTTACTATTGCTGCGCCGCCTTTTGCAAGGCTGCCGCAAATCCTGTGGGTTGTTTTTATACTGTATTCAGACGGCTTGCGTGTGCCTACGGCGGAAACAATTTGTTTTCCTTTAAGGCAAAGAATATCGCCTTGTACGAAAAGCACTATCGGAGGATTGTCGATAAACCGCAGCAGTTCAGGGTAGCTTTCGCTGTCGTATGTGACAATTGAAATTCCGTTATCTGCGCACAGCCGCTGAAGTTCACGGACTTTTCCCAGACGTATAGTCTGTATTCTTTTGTTGTCGCTTTCAGAAAGAAACGGAAATGCTCCGTCCCTCATCTGTACGCACGCACGTCTGAGATTATATCCACTCGTGCGAAGTATAGCATGAGTTTTGGAGTTGCGTGGCTGCATTACAAGCAGCAGCCACAGCCACATTTCAACATTGCCGTTGTTATCATCGTTCATATGGATTACCTCAAAGTCGTTTCAACAATATCGGAAATTCGATTGTGTGTTATTACGCTTATGTCAGGCAGATATGTTTCACTTCTTTTTCAGAAGTGCGCATGATATTCCGTTTCCGACTGTTATCACAGTGGAATAGACAAGCCAGCACAACGTAAGTATAAACTCGGCAAGTCCTGCAAAATAACCTGTGAAATATCCATTGCTGTCAAGCACAAGCACTGCAATAAAGGCAATGCCGCTTAAAACCAATGATACAACAGAAGATAGGCACCATATAACAGCGCGGTTTTTGAGAAATCCCTTTTTCAGATATAGTTTTCCGATGAAATACAGACCCGTAATCTGAGCTGCTGCAATAAGTAGTCCGCCAATCCACGCATAACCCAATATTACGCCGAATATGCAAAGTACTGCGAAGCTCCCCAAAAAAGTCACTGCTGCATTTGCGACTGCAAGAATAACAGCCGCTATAATTGATTTGATTTTTTTATTCATATTTTAAACACTGCGCTTGTAAACGCAGGAAGAGTAAGACCTGCAAGCTCCATAGTGTCGCCTGTAAGCAGGTTTTCATATTTTCCGTTCATATTGAGGTTGAAGGTAAATGGCGCACCGTCAGCATTGATTACAGTAATAAGAGTTTCGCCGTTTGCAGAACGGCTGAACGCATACTGTCTGTTTGTAAGCTGAATTTGCTTGTAGTCGCCCTCTGCCGCTGCCAAACAGTTCTTCTGAATATCGGCAAGGCGGCGGATATGGTCGGTGAGGTCACGGTGTCCTTCGTTTTTCATTTTTTCAGCGTCAAATTCGGGACGGAGAACGTCATCACCGCCGCCGCGCTTGTCGCCGTCAACAGCGTATTCGCTGCCGTAATATACAGATGGTATACCAGGCATCATAAACATCAGCGTATAAATCAGCGGAATATGCTCCTTTGTTCTGAGAATGGAGGCTACACGGGTAACATCGTGATTATCAACGAATGTATACAGGTGTTTTCCGCGGTAAATGCACCAATTCTCGCTGCCGAACTGGCGGTTTATGGAGTGGGCAATCTCGAACATATTCATATCGTTGAAGCTGGAGAACAGTCCCTTATAGCACTCGTAATTCGTCACAGAATCAAGCATTTCGGGGTTGCACCACTGGTTGTAATCGCCGTGGAGCGTTTCACCAAGCAGGAAGAAGTCCTCTGACAGCCACTTGCAGTGACCATGAAGCTCCCTTAAGAAGTTGTGATCAAGGCAGTATGCCACGTCAAGGCGCAGACCGTCAATTCCGAACTCCTCTTTCCAGCCTGTTATGCAGTCTTTAAGGTACTGCTTGACATCGGGATTGTAGAGGTTGAGTTTTACAAGTTCGTAGTGCCCCTCCCAGCCCTCGTAATAGAAGCCGTCATTGTAATTGGAATTGCCCTCGCGGATATGGAACCAGTCTTTTTTGGGACTGTCGAACTTGTGCTGACGAACGTCCATAAACTCTGTAAAATCACGTCCGACGTGATTGAACACACCATCGAGAATTACTTTTATTCCGTTCTCGTGCAAAGCGTCGCAGACTTTTTTAAAATCCTCGTTTGTGCCAAGGCGGCGGTCTATCGTCTTGTAGTCGATAGTGTCATAGCCGTGTGCTACGCTTTCAAAAACAGGTCCGAAATAAACGGCATTGCAGCCGAGTTCTTTTATGTGGGGGATATCCTCAATAAGCTTAAGTATTTTGTGCGTTGGCTCGCTTGTCCTGTCATTGTGACGTTCGCAGCCGAAATATCCTATCGGATAAATATGATAGAATACTGCGTTTTCAAACCATTTCATATAATTACGCTCCTTACAGGTGGATTTCAACACCAACTTTATTTTACAAAAGTGTGTTTTACTAAATTATAGCACAACACAAGTTGTTTGTCAAGCAAAACAAGTATTGTGCAATACACCAATGTGTCAGCTTCTGAAACTCGTTAAACAAAAATTACTCTGTGTCCAACAAGTTTCAGAACTCAATCCCTCTTCTTGCGTGAACACCATTGTTATGTGGGTGCTTTACGCACTTTATCTCGCTGAGGTAATCCGCACGGTCGGCAAACGGCTTTGCAGGATTGCGACCCGTAAGCACTATTTCGGTGTCGTATTCGCTGCCGAGTATAAGCTCTTCCGCCATTTCCCTGTCAAGCAGATTGTAATTATAAGCGGCATTGAACTCGTCTATTATAAGCAAGTCCACTTTTCCCAATTTCACAAGATCAAAGCTCTCTTTTAAAAGCGCATTGTGGCACTGCGTAATTGCGGCTTTATCCTCGTCGCTCATCTTGAACGAAAAGCCGTAGTTCTTGTCGCAGCGTGTTACTGTGATATTGGGGATAAGTGCAAGAGACGCAAGTTCCGATGTGGGAACGCCTTTCATAAGCTGCGTAAACCGAACTTGTTTTCCTGCGCCTGCCGCTCTCACGGCAAGTCCTATTGAAGCGGTGGTTTTTCCTTTTCCCTCTCCGCAGTATATGTGAATAAATCCCATTTAAATTCCCTCCTCAAGTATTCTGTAAACAAGCTGCATATCAATGTTTTCACGAACCTGTTCCGCCAGAATATCAAATTGTCTGTTTCTGTATTCCTCACGGGAAAGCGCCGCTGCGTGATATTCAAGTCCTTTTTCCCGATACAAAGCCGCCACAAGACGTTCGCATACGTCACGGCTGTCGAATATTCCGTGAATGTAAGTGCCAAGCACATTCCCCAAAACAGTGCCGTCGCTCCGTCCGTCTGACAATCGTGCAAGCGGTTCTGAAAAGACCTCTGTAACTCCGTGATGAATTTCGTATCCCTCAAACTCCGCTCCCGACAAAAAGGAGAAAAAGCCCTCGGAAATATTCCCGATTTTTCCTTTTATTTGCGTGGTGGTTTTTTTCTTTGCGAAAACTGTCTGCGTGTCAAGCAGACTCATTCCACGGACAGTGCCTCCGCCTTCTGCACCGTATGGGTCGGAAATTTCCTTTCCCAACATCTGATAACCGCCGCAAACTCCGATAATCGGAACGCCCTTTGCGGCAGCTTTTTTAATTTCCGCCTCCAGTCCGCTTTTGCGCAGAAATAAAAGGTCGGAAATTGTGCTTTTCGTGCCGGGGATTATTATAAGGTCGGGATTTTTCAGAGAATGCAGATCTCCTACATACCGCACCGACACTCCCGAAAACTGCGAAAACACGTCAAAATCCGTGAAATTTGAAATCTTCGGCAGACGGATTACCGCAATGTCGATATCAGCTGATTTTGAGTTTTCAAGTTTATCGGATAAGCTGTCCTCGTCCTCAATATCGCAGGGAATATAAGGGACTACTCCCACAACAGGCTTTCCACTGCGAGCAGACAGCATTTCCGCTCCGTCCGAAAACAGCGTTTTATCCCCGCGGAACTTGTTTACGACAAGTCCCTTGACCATTCTACGCTCGTCCTCTTCAAGCAGCGACAGCGTTCCCAAAAGCTGTGCGAACACACCGCCCCTGTCGATATCTCCCACTAATAAAACGGGCGATTTTGCAAGTTTTGCCATTCCCATATTGACGATATCGTCCTTCTTGAGATTGAGTTCAACGGGACTGCCTGCTCCCTCAATTACTACAATATCGTAATTATCGGACAGTCTGCCGAAGCTTTCCATTATCTCTGGGATAAACTCTGTTTTTCTGCGGAAGTATTCACGGGCAGGCATATTGCCTATCGCTTTTCCGTGAACGATTACCTGCGAGCCTGTATCGCTTGTGGGTTTTAAAAGAATGGGGTTCATATCGGCACTGGGGGATATCATAGCCGCTTGCGCCTGCATAGCCTGCGCTCTGCCAAGTTCCAGTCCGTCTGATGTGATGAATGAATTTAAAGCCATATTCTGCGACTTGAACGGTGCAGCCGTGTAGCCGTCCTGTCGGAATATGCGGCACAGTGCGGCGGTAATAAGGCTTTTTCCGACATTGGACATTGTGCCTTGTATCATTATTGTTTTAGCCAATTTCTGCACCTCCCACGGTATACGATATCAGAGCGATTACCGCCGCTTTAACGGCAGTGCATAACAATAGCGTCAGAACGGAAGTCATATACATCAGCCTGTTTGCACGGCGGATATCCTCGTTTTCGACCTCACGCAGCTTATCTCCTATAAACGGCTTTCGATGAAGTTCGCCGAAATAGTATGCGTCACCTGCAAGCTGAATGCGCAATGCTCCTGCACAAACCGACTCTGTTTGTGCGGAATTGGGGCTTGCATGATTTCTTCTGTCACGCCGCCATATACGAAAAGCGTTTTTCATATCAAACCCCAGTATCCCTGCCGACAATATCATAAGCAGTGCGGTAAGCCGTGATGGAATGTAATTCAGAAAATCGTCAAGTTTTGCTGCAAAGCGTCCTATTTCACGATATTTTTCGTTGGTGTAGCCTATCATCGAGTCCATTGTATTCGCAGCCTTATAGAAGAGGCCAAGCGGCGCACCGCCCAAAGCAATAAACATAATCGGTGCGGTCACTCCGTCAGAGGTATTTTCCGCAACGGTTTCCACAGCAGCTTTTATAATGCCCGTGCGGTCGAGGACTGCGGTATCACGTCCAACTATCATAGAAACTGCGTGTCTTGCGGCTTCGGTATCGTCTTTCTTTATGGCGCTGTATACCTTCATACTCTCTGTTTTAAGGCACTTTGCCGCAACAAGCGTACAGCACAGAATGCTTTCCACGGTAATTCCGAGAATTAAATTCACACGATAGCACACTGCAAGCAATACAAGCGGTACGCACGTTGAAATCAGCAGAACCAATATGGCGAGCAGTCCGCCACCGATAACCAATCGCTTTGAAAACAGCTTTCTTGCGGCTTTTTCCAATGCTGAAATCAGCATACCGATAAATCTTATTGGGTGCGGCAGAAAATGCGGATCGCCCACAACGCAGTCCAGAAGAAATCCTGCCGCAAGCGGTATCAGTAGTGTATATTCCATTGAAAATCCCCGTTCTTAAAACATAAAGTAATCAAATTTATACTGCGGATATAATTCCGCGACAGGAAACAGGTACTGTGACGCAATCACTGCGGCGAGTATTGAAATTTCGCATATCTGTAAGAAAAATCCGGCAAGGTCGCCTGTAATACCGCCGAATTGACGGTATGCGAAGATGCGGTAAAACAAAACCGCTAGTCCTGCCGCCGCTATTGCAAGCAATCCGAAAAACGGCTCTATAATCAGCATTCCAACGCAAGCCGCCGCTGTAATAAGCGACAATACTATTATACAAACACGCTTGTGAGATACATTGGTAAAACTTGCGAGCGTGCCGTTCGTCCCAGCAGATTTAAAAGTCATCGCACACAGTCCGCTAAGCGAGCGTGACAGCACATATCCCACGCACACAACGCCCACGGCTTCGCTATACATTATTTCCGAAAACAATCCGAACTGGAGGATAAAGTAAACGCACAGACCTATCATTGCAAACGAACCCGTGTGAGGGTCTTTCATTATTTCAAGCTTGCGTTCCCGTGACTGGTGAGAGCCTTGTGCGTCAATAACATCGCAAAAACCGTCAAGATGTATTCCACCGCAGACGATTATCGGGATAATACAGCACACTGCCGCTTTAAGCGTTTGCCCCACAGCAAAGTATTCGCACAGCAGATGCCACCCCCACAGCAGTCCGCCGATTACCGCACCGATAACAGGAAAAAAACACAGCGCATAGCGGCGGTTTTCGTCTTTCCATTCGACTTTTGGCGCAGGTATGCGTGAATACATAAGAAGTGCGGAACAAAGTGATTTCAGTATTGTTTTCAAGTCAATGCTCCTTTCAGCACAACAGGTATTCCGTAAACGGCTTCAATTACTGTGTCGGATAATTCCGCAAGACGGCGGTTGATTTCACCGATAACTTTTATATATTCCGCTGTTTCGGGCGAATACATATCGTCAACGCCTCCGTCGCAGCCCACGTCATTCGTCACCAGTACAAGCGTTCCGACAGTTTCGGATAAACGCCTGATATCGCTTGTTATCTTGCTTGCTATGTCAATTCCGTTTGTATCTTCGTCTGAAAACATCTCGTTTGCGGTAAGCGTGGAAATGCACTCCACTAATACCGAACAGCCTTTCGGAAGCTTGATTTCACTGATATTGCGTGACTGCTCTATCGTAGTAAATCCCTTTCCCTCGCGCATTTTGCGATGACGGTCAATCGCTTTTTGCGCTTCCTCTCCGTAAGGCTGCATTGTTGCAATATAGAATTTGTTTTCGGCACTATTTAAGAAATCTTCGGCAATATGCGACTTTCCGCACTTTGCGCCGCCTGTAATCAGTATCGTCATTTAAGCTCCTTGTATGGGTCGATTCCCGATTGAACGAAACGATGCGCTTTGGTGTAGACGTCTTCCACACCTTCAAGCATTCGCAGCAGCATTATGCCGCCCGTACCCTCACCCAGATGCATTCCTGCCGTAATGGGAGCGTCCAGTCCGAGAAAATCAAGCAGTGCCTTTCCCGAAGGCTCTGCCGAAACGTGAGAAGCAAGCATAAAGTCACGGCATTCGGGCTTTATGCAAACGGCAAGTGCTGCCGCCACAGAGGATACCACCCCGTCTATCACAATCGGCATACGATACACCGCACCGCCAAGATACAGTCCTACCATTCCTGCAATATCGAAACCACCCAGCTTTGACAGCAGTTCAAGCGGCTTGTCCTTATCGGGATCGTTTGTTGCTATCGCACAGCGAACAGCGGAAATTTTGCGTTTCAGTCCCTCGCTGTCAAGTCCTGCTCCTCTGCCCGTCATTTCCTCAGCCGACCGTCCGAGCAGTACGGACGATATCGCAGAAGAGGTCGTGGTGTTGCCTATTCCCATTTCGCCGGCAACCAGTATTTTACAGCCGTCGTCGGCAAAGCGTTTTACAATATCCATACCCGATTTTATTGCAAATTTTGCCTGTTGTACGGACATAGCGGCGGTTTTTGTTATGTTCTGAGTGCCACAGGCGGTTTTGTATTTCGGAACGTTCGGAACATCGCTGTTCATTCCCATATCGAAAGCGTAAACAGTGCAGTCCATTCCAAATGCAAGAGCGTTAGCCGTGGATTTTCCCGAATTGATATCAGCCGCCACAACAGCGGTAACGGAACTGTCGGTCTGCGTGACCCCTTCGGCGGTAACTCCGTTGTCGGCGCACATAACAGCAACGCCGCTGCGTTTTACGCTGACATCGGCAGAGCCTGTTATTCCTGCTATTCTGACGAATTGCCGCTGTAAAAATCCAAGTCCGCAGCGTGGCATTGCTACGGTGTTCCAGCGTGCTTTGCATTCGTCCTGCGCTTTTGTATCAAGCGGTTTTATAGTTTCAAGTCTGTTCATTATAACCCCTTTAAAAAATATGCTGTTTAAATTATACCCTTTAGCTGTTTTTCAAGTCAACCGCAATTAACAACAAAATCCGTGCGTTTAACTGCCGCCGCTTTGTGAATTTTAACAAATTTCGCATAAGTACTTGAAAAAATCAGAATACAGTGTTAAAATTACAAAGGGTTGATTTACAAGATATATTCAATTCAACAAAGACAACGGTGCTGTTTGCCGTTTGGTGAACAGGTAAAAGAGAATCGGGTGAAAATCCCGAACGATCTCGTCACTGTGATAAGCGTGCATTGACTTGGAGCAAGGACAAATCCAAAGCTCAGTCACTGGTAATTCGGGAAGGCAGCCAATGCTATACGCTTTAAGTCAGGAAACCTGCCGCTGTCTGTACAAGATTTCCTTTTCGGAAATCTGAGTCACGAGGCATTGACTGTACGAAGCAATATTGCACGAAAAGTGTGCGGTGTTGCAGAGTGTGTTGACAAACACGCTCTGTTTCCCCTTTTGGGGAGCGTTTGTTGTGCCTTTTTCCAAAATGGAACAGGGCATTTTTTATGCCCCAGAAGAAAGGACGAGAAACTATGAAAAAACAGAAACTCACGGCGGCACTCTTGGCGGCGGTTTTACTGCTGGCAGGTTGTGCAGACTCCAACGGCGAAAACTCCTCCGATATTTCGGGAAATTCTGAAATATCAAATGTTGACAGCAGCTCTGTCGGCACTGACAGCGCGGCAAGCTCCGATGCTGAAAACTATGACGGAAAGCTTGAGTTCGACCACTCAATGGAACTTAAGTATTCCGAACGATTTTCGGTTGACTACTACAAGGGCGGCTACAAAATCATTGACATCAAAGACAGCGCAAAGCTGCTCATCGTACCGGAGGGTATGAGCGTTCCTGCTGACGCAGACAAGGACGCTGTTGTTATGCAGCAGCCTATCTCAAATCTTCTTATGAATTCCACCGCTATGGCGGCTATGCTGGATTACCTCGGCGAGCTTGACGCTGTGTCTTTTTCGACAAACGACCAGCATTCTTGGTACATTGAGGGTGTTGAAAAGGCTCTTGCCGATGGAAAGATAAAGTATGTCGGACAGTACGATTCGCCCGACTACGAACAGCTTGCAGCGGCTGAAGTTAAATTTGGTATTTTCTCATCAATGGTTATGGACGATGTAAAGGCACAGCTCGACAGCATCGGACTTACTCCGATACTCGATACTTCTTCGAAGGAAACTCACCCTCTCGCAAAGGTTGAGTGGGCAAAGATGTATGCGGCTATGTTCAACTGCGAAGAAAAGGCAGAGCAGCTTCTTGCAGAGCAGGAGCAGATCGTGCTTGATATTCAGAACAAGGAGAACACAGGCAAGAGCGTTGCCGTGTTCTACATCACATCAAGCGGCAAGCTGTACGCAAGAAAAGCGGGCGACTATATGACAAAGATGGTTGAGCTTGCAGGCGGAAATTACATTCTCCCCGAACTCGGCGTTGGCGAAACAGGCACAAAGAATATGGAGCATGAAGCATTCTTTGACGCTGCAAAGGACGCAGACTATATCATCTATGTATGGAGTATGGGCGGCAAACCCAACACACTTGACGAGCTTCTTCAGAAGAGCGAGATCCTCTCGGAAATGAAAGCCGTTAAGGACGGAAACGTATGGTGCACCACTCCCGACTTCTTCCAAGCACAGGATAAAACAGGCAGTATGATAGGCGACATCAACAAGATGCTTACTTCCGATGGCTCTGTTGACAGCTTTGATTACCTTGTAAGACTGAAGTAAAACAACAACGAAAATGGGAGTTTGCCCCGAACGGCAAATTCCCACTTTTTGAAACGAAAGAAATTCGAGTGATATTATGACCGAAAGTAAAAAAACAATTCTCCGCACTGTTATAGTGTTTGTGTGCCTTGCGGTGCTGCTTCTGGCGGCAGTAGTCCTGAACTGTGCAGTAGGCAGTGTGTCAATCTCTCCGAAAGAGGTTTTTCGCATAACAATCCTAGGCGATAACTCAAATTCTGCGACTTACAGCATTATATGGAAAATACGACTTCCTAGAATGATTTTAGCGGCAGTGCTTGGCGGCGCGTTGTCGCTGTCTGGATATCTGCTTCAGACGTTTTTCAGAAATCCGATTGCAGGACCGTTTGTGCTGGGGATATCATCGGGCGGAAAAATGTTTCTCGCTGTTGCAACCATTGCAGCAGCAAGCTTTTTTTCTGAAAACAACGCTGCAAACCTGCCGCTGTCCGTAACGATTACTTCGGCTTTTGTCGGCTCTATGATTTCAATGCTTGCGGTATTGCTGTTTTCGGGAAGGGTACGCAGTATGTCCTCGCTGCTAGTAATCGGCGTTATGATAAGTTATGTATGCTCTTCGGCAACTGATTTTCTTATAAATTTTGCAAACGAACACGAGATAGTAAACCTCACGCACTGGTCTATGGGAAGTTTTTCGGGAGCAACGTGGGTGAACGTATCCGCTGCTTCGTGGATAGTACTGCCTGCGTTTGCAGTGGTGTGGCTGCTGTCAAAGCCCGTTTCTTCCTACGCTCTAGGCGAGGGATATGCCGAAAGCGTGGGCGTTAATATAAAGGCTCTGCGTATTGCGATAGTGGTGCTGTCAAGCGTGTTGGCAGCTGCAGTTGTGGCTTTTGCAGGTCCTGTTTCATTCGTGGGAATTGCCGTACCGCATATTATGAGAATGTCGCTTAAAACGCAAAAGGCGGCGATTATGACTCCTGCGGTGTTTATAGGCGGTGCGGTGTTCTGCCTGCTGTGCGACTTTGCGGCAAGAATGGCGTTTTCACCGACAGAACTGTCTATCGGCACTGTGACGGGTGCTGTCGGCGCACCGATTGTAATATGGCTTATGCTGTCGAGGAGGAAAAACAATGAGTGAATATTATTTCTCCTGCGAAGGACTTACAGTAGGCTATAACGGCAAGCCGCTTATTTCGGATATTTCCGTTGGCGTAAGCCGTGGAGAAATCCTGACGCTTATAGGTCCGAACGGCGCTGGCAAATCCACTATTCTGAAAAGTGCCGCAAGACAGCTGAAACCGCTTGGCGGTGTGGTATACCTTAACGGGAAAGAATTATCCGATATTTCCCGAAAACAGCTTGCAAAAGAAATGGCTGTGCTGTTTACCGACAGAATAAAACCCGAATACACCACCGTCCGTGAAATGGTCGCCGCAGGTCGGTATCCGTATACGGGATTTTTCGGCAAGCTGACGCAGGAGGATAAGCGCATAACGGAACAGTCGCTTGAAAGCGTCCGTGCGCTCGACCTTGCCGATCGTGATTTCAACGAATTGAGCGATGGTCAGCGGCAAAGGGTGCTGCTTGCCCGTGCGCTGTGTCAGCAGCCCGAAATTATAATACTGGACGAGCCTACGTCGTTCCTTGACATACGGCACAAGCTGGAACTTCTTAATACGCTGCGCAGGCTTGTGCGTGAGCGGAATATTGCAGTTATACTCTCGCTTCACGAACTGGAGCTTGCACAGCGAGTATCGGACAGAATAGTCTGCGTTGGTAATAGCGGCATCAACCGCACAGGAACTTCGGAAGAAATATTCAGAGATGGATTTATCAGCGAATTTTACGGCTTGCAGAGCGCCTTCAACGAAAACTTCGGCTGTGCCGAGCTTGAACGCATTGTCGGAAAACCACAGATATTCGTTATATCGGGCGGCGGCACAGGGACGACAGTTTTTCGCAGATTGCAGCGAAAAGGCATTCCGTTTGCCGTGGGAATAATCCACGAAAACGACCTCGATTTTCCGACAGCCTCAGCATTGGCTGCTGAAATCGTTTCTGTAAAGGCGTTTGAACCGATTACTGATGAACATTTTGCAAACGCTGAAAAAATAATAAATTCCTGCCAAAAAGTAATCTGTACTGTAAATAATTTCGGCGAATACAATCAGATGAATAAGCGGCTGCTTGACTTTGCCGAAAAGAGCGGCTTTATTTGCGAAACCGAATAATAAAAATTCCTCGCACATAAAAAGTGTGAGGAATTTTTTGTTTTTTATAATTGATTTGAAAGCAGTTTAAAAGGGCAAATTATGAAGCTATAATTGTTGGTGCAGGTTCTGCGGGTATTTTTACCGCACCGGAAATGCTGCGAAAAGGGTCTGTGAAAAAACTCTTTCGGACTGCATTGTCCGGGCAATTCAAGTGGTTGGACAAGAGGTCTTATGCCAGCGTCCGCAATGGGCGTGCTTATGGGCAGAGAACTTATCTGAGGGGGAAGAGAAAATGCAGCTTCTTAAAGACAGAATCAGAAAAGACGGTATTATCAAAGAGGGAAATGTCCTCAAGGTGGACAGCTTCCTTAATCATCAGATGGATATAGGACTTATCAACGAAATGGGTAAGGAGTTCCGCAGACTTTTTCCCGATGAGAGCATAAACAAAATTCTCACTATCGAAGCTTCCGGTATCGGCATTGCGTGTATTACGGCACAGTACTTCAACTGCCCCGTGGTATTCGCCAAGAAAACTCACAGCATTAACATTGACGGAGAGGTTTATTCCACGCAGATACAGAGTTTCACGCACAACCGTACATATGAAGTAATTGTAAAAAAAGCCTTTTTGTCGCCCAACGACAACATTCTTATTATAGACGATTTTCTGGCGAACGGCTGTGCATTGCTGGGGCTTATTGATATTGTGAAGCACAGCGGCGCAAAAATTGCAGGCGCAGGAATTGTAATTGAAAAGGGGCAGCAGCACGGCGGAGAAAAAATCCGCAGCAGGGGTATCCGCGTGGAGTCGCTTGCTATTATTGACGAGATGGATCCCGCGAACGGCTGCAAATTCCGTGATGATGTATAAATGATTTTGATTTTAGCGGCGATATGCCGTTGAAATAAAAGCGGCGGCTGTACAGCTGCAACTGTACGGCGCTGTAAAAAAGAAAAATGGCGCAGATACGCCAAAATTCGGGAGGAACAACTATGAAGAAAAAAATTCTGGCTGCTGTAATGGCGGCAACAATGCTGCTTTCGGGCTGCTCGGGTGAAAAAACATCGGGCAATGACGATAAGCAGACCGTAAAAGCCGGCTTTGTCTACATCGGCAAGATTGACGATGGCGGTTACACACAGGCTCACGATCAGGGAAGACTTGCTATCGAGAAGATGGGCGTTGAAACTGCTTACGTTGAAGACGTAGCAGAAACTGTTTCTGACTGTTCAGAGGCAATCCGCACACTTATAGACGAAGGCTGCAACCTCATCTATACCAATTCCTTCGGCTTTATGGAAGCTACTGTGGAAATGGCAAAGGAAAACCCCGATGTTAAGTTTGCTCACTGTTCGGGTTATCAGAGAAGTGAAAATATGTCCACCTACTTCGGTAAGGTGTATCAGGCTCGCTACCTTGCAGGTATTGTTGCAGGTATGAAGACCGAAAAGGACTACATCGGTTATGTTGCCGCTAAGGGTATCCCCGAGGTTATCCGCGGTATCAACGCATTTACTCTGGGTGTTCAGTCTGTAAATCCCGATGCTAAGGTTGAGGTTGTATTTACCGACACATGGTATGACCCCTCCGTTGAAAAGCAGGCAGCTCTTGAACTGCTCAACAAGGGCGTTGATGTAATTACTCAGCATCAGGATACAACCGCTCCCCAGGTTGCTGCACAGGAAAAGGGTGCTTTCTGTATCGGATACAACTTCCCTACTGCGTCTGCTGCTCCCGATGCCTACCTCACAGCAGCTTGCTTTGATTGGGCTACTTTCTATACCGATGATTGTCAGAGAGCTATTGACGGTACATGGTCTTCCCGTGCTTATTGGGAGGGACTTTCCGAGAATATGACATATCTCGACGAACTTACCGCTCTTTGTGCTGAAGGCACACAGGAAAAGGTTGACGCTGCAAAGGCTTCCATCGCAGACGGCAGCTTTGATCCGTTCACAGGTCCTCTTTACAATCAGAACGGCGAGCTTATGGTTGAAAACGGCGTAAGAATGACCGATGATGAAATCTGGAATATGAACTGGTTTGTTCAGGGTGTAACAGGTACTATTCCCGCATAATTCAGTCGGACAGTAATCTGTAATTTGGTAAAATATTGAGTGGGGACGGCAGTCCCCACATACCCTTTTTGAAATAACTTTCTCATCTCAGGAGGTAAAAATGGCTCAACCCTATATAAGGCTGAAGAATATCTGCAAAAGCTTCGGAGCGGTGCAGGCAAACAAGAATGTTTCCATTGATGTAAACAAGGGCGAAATCCTTGCACTTCTGGGAGAGAACGGTTCAGGCAAAAGCACTCTTGTTAATATGCTCAGCGGTATTTATACCCCCGACAGCGGTACTATCGAAATAGACGGAAAACCCGTGGTTTTTCATTCGCCAAAGGACGCTATTGACGCAGGTATCGGTATGATACACCAGCATTTCAAGCTGATTGATGTGCTTACCGCTGCCGAAAATATCAGCATAGGTCAGGAGAAAGGCGTTTTTCTCAGCCGAAAAAAATTAAATGCCCGTATTGACGAGCTTAGCAAGAAATACGGCATCAATATCGACCCCGACAAAAAGGTGTATAGTATGTCTGTAAGTGAAAAGCAGTCGGTGGAGATTATGAAAATCCTCTACCGTGGCGCTGACGTGCTTATACTGGACGAGCCTACTGCCGTGCTTACTCCGCAGGAAATCCGTGCTTTGTTCGATATTCTGCGTGGAATGAAGGAACGCGGCTGCTGCATTATCATCATAACTCACAAGCTTGCCGAGGTTATGGAAATATCCGACCGTGTAACGGTACTTCGCAAGGGCGAGTCCATTGCTACCGCTATGACGGCGCAGTCTACACCCGAAGAGCTTACGGAAATGATGGTAGGCGGTGCGGTATCTCTTGAAATTGAGCGTCCAAAAGAGGAACTCAGCGAAAAGCCTGTTTTGTCGGTGAATAATCTCTCGAAAAAGTCATTTGACGGAATAAACTTGCTTCATGATATGAGTTTCGACCTCTACGGCGGTGAAATACTCGGCGTTGCAGGTATTGCAGGCAGCGGACAAAAAGAGCTGTGCGAAATAATAGCAGGTCTTATGAAAGCCGACAGCGGTGCTGTTCAGTTCGGTGGTGAGAATATTCTTGGTCTTTCGCCGCGGGCAATTTTAAAACGTGGCATCAGTATGAGCTTTATTCCCGAGGACAGACTTGGTATGGGTCTTGTGGCAGGAATGAGCGTGATGAATAACGTTATACTCAAAAGCTATAACCGAAATTCGGGTCCGTTCCTTGACCGCAAGTTTGCAAAGACGCTTGCAGAGCAGATTGTAAAGGATTTTGATATTTCCACTCCGTCTGTTTCACACGAGGTTAAAAAGCTTTCGGGCGGTAATATTCAGAAGGTGCTGCTCGGCAGAGAAATATGGCTTGCTCCGAAAGTGCTTATTACCGCATATCCCGTCCGTGGACTGGATATCGGCGCTTCGTACAACATTTATCGGGTACTTAACGAACAGAAGAAAAAGGGCGTTGCCGTGCTGTTTATAGGAGAGGATCTGGACGTGCTGAAGAGCATTTCCGATCGCCTTATGATAATTCACGATGGCGAAGTTATCGACATTGTAGACCCATCATCAGTAACTAAGGAAGCAATTGGTATGATGATGCTGGGTCATAAGCCTGAACAGAAGGGAAGTGAGGCAGTATGAAAATAGCAGACAGAATACATATCACCAAACGAAGCGACATTTCTTCCGTGGCTATGGTAGTAACACGGATACTTGCCATTGTAATAGCTCTGGCGGCTTCGGGGCTTATTATGCTGATTATGGGATATAATCCGCTTGAAATATTCAAGAAGATTATAACGTCGTCACTGTCCACCTACCGCCGCTTCGGTGAAACCGTGAATAAGACCATTCTGCTGACTATGCTGTCGCTCGGTATTTCAGTGGCATTCAGAATGAAGTTCTGGAATATCGGTGCGGAGGGGCAGTTATATATGGGTGCGTTCGGTGCAGCACTCATTGCATTCGGATTTCCCGATTTACCGCCTGCGCTGCTGCTTACACTTATGGGACTTTCGGGATTTGTTTTCGGTGGACTGTGGGCGATTATTCCGGCACTCATCAAAGCGAAGTTCCATACTTCCGAAACGCTTGTTACGCTGATGATGAACTACATTGCGATTTCATTCATATCGTATCTCCAGTATGGACCGTGGAAAGACCCCGAATCTCTCGGTGCGGCAAAGATTGCACGTTTTTCCGACAACGCTATTCTTCCGAAGGTTTTCGGAATACACGCAGGCTGGATTATTACACTCGTGATTGTTGTTATTATGACGATACTTCTTAAGTATTCAAAGCTTGGCTATCAGATAGATGTGCTTGGAGAAAGCGAAACTACCGCAAAATATGCAGGTATGAACACGCTGAAAATTATGATTCTGGCAGTGGTGCTGTCGGGCGGTCTTTGCGGAGTGGCAGGCTTTATGCAGGCTTCGGCGATTGAAAAGTCCATTACCGATCAGATGTCGGGAGGTCTGGGCTTTACCGCTGTTATTACAGCATGGCTTGCAAAGCTCAAGCCGCCTGTTATTGTGGCAGTATCGTTTATGTTCTCGATGTTGCTTCAGAGTGGAAAGTCGCTTCAGGTAATGGGCATTCCGTCTTCGATTACAGAAGTTCTTCAGGGCATAATTATATTCTTTGTGTTGGGAAGCGAGTTTTTTATAAATTATCGCATATCATTCAGAAAAGCAGAGAAGGAGGAGTGCTGATATGGGCGTAATCAACGAAATATCACTGTTTCTTCAGACTTCCGTTCAGATGGGTACGCATATCCTATTTGCTATTGTGGGCGGAATAATCTGCGAAAAGGTCGGCAATACGAACCTCGGTATTGAGGGTATGATGCTTATGGGTGCGGCGTTTGGTTTTAAGGTTGCGTGTGAAACGGCAAATCCTTTTCTTGCCGTGCTTGCGGCAGGACTTGCAGGTCTTGTGGGAGCGCTGATATACGCTTTCATCACTGTAACGCTCAGAGGCAATCAGGTTGTGACAGGCTTGGTGCTTACTATATTCGGAACGGGCGTTGCGGGCTTTATCGGAAAATCCGTTTCGGGAAATACTCTTCCTTCTGAGGTGGTAAACGCATTTAGGCCTTACGAAATTCCCGTGCTTTCGGATATCCCGATTATAGGAAAGGCTTTATTTGCTCAGGGAGGATATGTTCAGGCGGCTATTGTGGTTGCAATTCTTGCATATCTGTATATAAACAAAACACGATTCGGACTTAATATGCGTGCGGTTGGCGAAAACCCTGCCGCTGCGGACGCTTCGGGTATCAACGTCAATCTTTATAAATACGTTCATATACTTGCGGGCGGCTTTTTGTGCGGAGTGGGCGGTGCATATCTTTCGACGGCATTCCTTACATCGTGGCAGGATAACGTAACTGCAGGTGCAGGCTGGATAGCGGTTGCACTGGTTATTTTCAGCACATGGAATCCGCTGAAAGCCATATTTGCGGCATATCTTTTCGGTATGCTGAAGGGTCTTAACTTCAAGCTTCAGGGTATGGGAATTACAGTCCCCTCGCAAATTCTCGAGATGATGCCTTATATAGCTACGATAGTTGTGCTGATATTCATTACACTTCGCAAAAAGCGTGAGCATCAGCCGCCTAAGGCACTCGGCGATCCTTATTTCCGTGAAGAACGGTGATTATCAAAAAAACTGGCAATAGGATTATTGAAACAATTTTCAAAATAGTACAAGAGCCACCCGAAAGGGTGGCTTCAGACTGTAGACAAAGTAATTTTTAAAATTGTATATGTTGTAATTACAACGATTTTTCACCCCACCCCCAACCCCTCCCCAGAGGGGTTGGGCTAAGGACGGGGGCTGCCGCCCCTGCGACCCGCTTGGGGACTCCGTCCCCAAGCCCCATTTTTGACTAATCAACATAAAAATGAGGTTTGTCAACAATCTGAAGCCACCCGAAAGGGTGGCTTTTTTATTTCAGACTATTGGGATACATAGCTATTTTACATAGTAAGTAGACGGCTTGAACAGCAGAATGATTAAATCCACAAGCCAGCCTATTCCAAATAAGCCAAATGTGAGCATCCACAGTATTCCTGTTCCGACTTTTCCCTCGTAAAAACGGTGAACTCCGAATACGCCGAGAAAGAAGCACAACAGAATCGCCACAAGCTTGCTTTTGGGATTACCCATGTTCATTGCTGTATTCTGATTTATTATGGGAGAAGCGTTCTGTGTGGTGGAGTTGTTGATTATAACAGGTTGCTGCTGACTCTGAAGCATTTCCACCTGTCGTCCGCAGAATGTGCAGACCACTGCGTCCATAGGAATTTTCGTTCCGCAGTATTTGCAGAATTTCAAATCGCTTGCGGCAGGCGCGGTATACTGCGCCTGTACAGGCTGCTGATACTGCGGCTGTATTTGCTGATTTTGCGGTGCAGTTCCGAATGCTGACGGATATATCGTCTGGGTAGGCTGCATTGTGGGGATTGTGCTTTGGGTATACGGCTGTGACAGCGTGGGTGCAGGGATTTCATTCGGGTTGCCGCCGGGGTAGATTTCTCCTGTTACGGGGTCTGTCCACGGCTGTCTTGGCGTTGACGATACAGGTTTACTGAGATTTACTGAATTGTGTTGGTTGTTCATTACTTTTCCTCCGTATTATTGATTTCGATGTGGAGCTGCACTATTCAAACGCTTGCACAATTGCACTGACTATTACAGGTTCCATAAAAATTATTACTGCAAGTATCAGTCCCACTATTACCGACGCACGGGTGAAGAATATTTTCCAGCGTTTGCCTGCTGATAATTCTGTCTGCATTTTCGGAACTTTATATTTCTTGATTTTAATAAATTTTGCAATCATCATTATAATGCCGACTACAAGCAGCAGCATTATAAGCACTGTCCATGCAAAATAAAGCACAACAAAAGGAGTTATTTCAGCTTCGGCGCCTTGTCCGTTGGAAGTACCGAGAATGTAGTCCTGAACAGACGGCTCAACGCTAAGCAGCAGCATAAATCCCGAAAGACTATTGAATATTGCGTGCATGATCGTTGTTGTTACGATGCTCTCCGTTGCAATTGCGATATAGCCTAAGAATATGCCGAGCGCAGTGGCATAGAAGAACTGTTCGAGGTTTGCATGAGTAAGTCCGAACAGTATTGCCGATACAAAGATAGCAAAGCCGTTTCCGTATGGGCGCAGGCTCTCCATCACAAGTCCTCTGAACCACAGTTCCTCAACGACAGGCGCGATAATCGCAAGCTGCACAAACTGAATGAGCGCAGTTGAAATATCCGAAGCGGAAAACAGCGAATCCTGAACCACGTTGAACGAGTCACCCAGAGCTGTTCCCTTAAACAGCATAGACAGCAGCATTGTAAGCAATCTGACTGTTATTGCAAGACCATAGCCTGCCGGAAACATCGCCATTGCTTTTCCGAAATACTTTGGCTTCTGATAAACCTTATTCGGCGAATTTTTAAGCGGACGGCGCAGTATAAACACCGTTGCAACAATCGGTACAGCATACAAAAACAGGCAGCTGTAAAACGCATTGAACAGATAAAAAGTAAATGAGTCAAGTTCTGCAAGCCAGTCGCCAAGCGGAACAGCCAGCAATTCGGCAGCTATTCTTGCCCCGAAAATGACGATTATCATGAGTCCTATACGGGTGCAGACCTTTCTGAAATCGGGTTCAACAGAGGGCTTTTCTTCATTTGAGTCGAGGAAAATTTCGGGTGTGATATATTCTTCTGACATAATATTTCCTTCCTTCTGATTATTTGAATTAATTGTGATGTCCGCAGATTTCGGATACGATGTCCTCGGGGGATTTGTCAAGACAGTCGATTGTGACGTCTGCATATTCCTCATAAAGTGGCATTCTGCGTTTGAAAACCTCCTCGATCGTTTCATCGGGGCGCATTGCAATGCCTCTTGTTTTTATGTTTGAGAGCCGCTTTGAAAGCTCCTCGGTAGGAAGCGAGAGGTAATATACAATACCGTTCTTTTTCAGATGTTCCATTGCCTTGGCTGAGTAAACAGCACTTCCGCCCGTTGCGATAACTGTATTTTCAGTGCAGGCAACCGAACATATTGCAAGTTCTTCCTCGGCGCAGAAAGCGTCCGGACCGTCTGCGTTTATTATATCCTGAAGCAGCCGACCTGTATTCTGCTGAATGATAAGATCAGTGTCGATAAACGAGAAACCGAGAGTTTTCGCAAGAAGAACGCCTATTGTCGATTTTCCGACAGCAGGCATTCCGATAAGGATTATATTTTTCATTGTTGTTTATCCTTTGCTAAGACTTCTTGTCGCATAGGCATTAAGGCTTTCATCGGCAATTTTGCCAGCCTTATACTCATAGTATGCCTGCGAGCCTATCATAGCGGCATTATCTCCGCACAGTGAAAGCGGCGGTATATAAAGCTCTGCGCCTTGCTTTACGGCAGCGGCACTCAGCATTTCACGCAGTCCGCTGTTTGCGGATACGCCGCCTGCTATTGCAAGTTTCTTAAAGCCGTGTTCACGGGCGGCAGCGAGAAATTTATCGGTAAGTATTTCGCACACTGTTTTTTCAAAACTTGCGCAAAGGGAATTCTTGTCGATTTCAACGCCCTTCTGCTCGGAATTGTGAATGAGGTTTATCACGGCGGTTTTCAGTCCCGAAAAGCTGAAATCATATGGATTTGCAGTGTGCGGTTTCGGCAGTTTATACGCCGATGGGTCGCCGAGTTTTGCGGCTTTGTCGATATTTACGCCGCCGGGGTAGGGGTAGCCCATAGCACGAGCGGCTTTATCAAATGCTTCGCCTGCTGCGTCGTCGATGGTTTCGCCGATTATTGTAAATTCGGTGTAGCTGTCAACACGCACAATCTGCGTATTGCCGCCCGATACTACAAGGCAGAGATACGGCGGTTCAAAATCGGGGTGTGCGAGGTAATTTGCCGCTATGTGTCCGCGCAGATGATGCACGGGGATAAGCGGTTTGTTAAGCGAAAATGCAAGTCCTTTTGCATAGTTTACTCCCACCAGCAGCGCACCGATGAGTCCGGGAGCGTATGTTACGGCAACAGCGTCAACCTCAGCGGCGGTAAGCTCTGCTTTTTCAAGCGCTTCATTAACTACGCCGCATATGCTCTCGCAATGAAGCCGTGACGCAATTTCGGGGACAACGCCGCCGTAGAGTTTGTGTTCTTCAATCTGGGTGGCTACTACGGACGATACAATCTCTCTGCCGTCACGGATTACGGCGGCGGCTGTTTCGTCGCAGGAGCTTTCAATTGCTAAAATATCCATTGTTTTCTTCCATTCATATTATTTGGGCAGATAATGTTTTCACAAAAAATTCATAAAGCCCACTTGAAATCCTTATTATATTGTATTATAATTAAAGAGAATAATCAAGGGGTTTTTGAAAAAAAGTTTATGATTATATTCTGAACGCTGAAAAATACGTTCAATTACTGCGGCAAGGGCGGTGATGATTTGAAAATATGCGTGAGTGCAGAACAGTTCAGTCCTCGCAGGACGTTCTTATGCGGACAGTGCTTCCGCTGGACGGAAACTTCCGACAGTTTTACGGGAATTGCTTACGGCAGACAGATTTCTGTGACGGAGCAGAACGGCATTGTAACGATAGACGGCGTTCCCGACAATGAGGAGCGGCTCTGGCGGCAATACTTCGACCTTGATACGGACTACTCGGAATATATCTTGCGCTTGTCGGCTGACCCTACTCTTGAGCTTGCCTGCCGTGCTTCTTCTGGAATACATATTCTGCGGCAGGAGCCGTTTGAAACGCTGTTAAGCTTTATTATCTCGCAGAACAACAATATTCCCCGTATTTCGGGGATAGTCGGGCGGTTGTGCGAAACGTTCGGCGATGCGATTGAGGACAGCGCACAGTCTTGCTTTTCGTTTCCGTCTGCAAGGCGATTGGACGGCATTGAAGAAGGCGATCTGGCGCCATTGCGTGCAGGCTTTCGGGTAAGGTACATCGTTGACGCAGTGCGCCGTATTAACAGCGGCGAAGTAGATTTTTCAGAGATAGACGCACTGCCGCTTGATAAAGCTCGGGAGCGGCTTAAAACTATTGTCGGAGTGGGAGATAAAGTTGCGGACTGTGTGCTGCTGTTTGCGTTTCACAAGTTGGACGCATTCCCGAAAGACGTCTGGGTAAAGCGCATAATGGCACAGTATTATCCCGATGGACTTCCGGAATGCACTCTGGGGATAGAGGGTGTGGCTCAGCAATATCTTTTTGATTATATTCGCAATAAAACGGCGTTTTTAAATAATTAAACACAGAAACGGAGAAATAAAATGTTTTGTACAAATTGTGGACGGCAGATTATAGAAACGGCGAGATTTTGCAATTACTGCGGTTCGGCTGTAATCCGCGAGGAAAGTCCGACAGTGCAGGATATTCCGCAGAACCTGCCGAATGACGAGGTATCAGCAGCAAGCGAGGCTTCGGTTTGTTCGGTGCAGTCGGCTGAAACTGAAAATATAAAATCTGCGGTTTCAGATGAAAATTCAACAAATTCTGTCGAATTTTCTCAAAAAGCTGCGCTTGATGGCGGTGCTGAATTTGCACAGCAGAGAGGTGAGGTGGAAGAACAAGGTTATTCTGTCGAAAAAGACGAACAGACGGAGAATATTCAGACTGCTGAACCGATTTCGGCAGCGTGCGGTGCTGTTGGTTTCCAAAATAACGGCAGCATTCCAAATGCTCAGCCTGTTCCGCAGAGAACAGAGCCGCAGAAATCGGGAACTGCTGTTTCAGATACGGTTGCTGTTCAGGATAATAGCACAGCTGCGACGCAAAGCAATTCAGCTCCTCGTATGTATACCATCGGGCATATCATAATGTGCCTTGCGTCTACCGCAATTATGGCGATTGCGGCAGGAGTATTCGCAGGTTTGTATTTCTCCGTTGTTTAGCACAAAATCTTTACCACATATTGAGTAGTTTTAACAATTTTCTGAAAAACAAATTGACATTCGGACTTTAATACGATATAATGGTTAAGGGAAGTCCTTTACTATATAATGAAACCAGAGGTAAAGCTTATGTTATGCAAAACTTGCGGTAAGAAATTGATAAGAGGATATTCGTTCTGCGTAGAATGCGGAACTGAGGTGCCTCCCGGAGCTTCCGAGGAAGAAGAGGTAGTAGTAGGCATTGAAAACGGTGAATTGACTGTCAACAAGTCGGAAGACAACGCTGATTCCATGCCCGGAATTCAGCCCGCCCGCAGCGCTTCTGTTGAAAGCGGAATGCTGTCATCGGGTTCGGGCGTTCCGATGTTTAATACAGATAATACAGGGCTTGGCGGTATCGGCGGCTTTGGCGCCGATGATCCTAATCAAGCCGTTATGAATTTATTCGGCAGTGCAGCGGCAGCTGCCGCACCCACCAACATATTCTCCTCATCGTCAGCGAATATTGCTATGCCGTCTATCGAAGTTCCTTCAAAAACTTCACAGGCTAAGCAAAAGGAGCCTGAAAAGGGGCAGGAACGCACGCTTAATGATTTCTCAATGACAGCGTCGTCGGGTGATGAAACTCTTGAGATGACGGACAGAGCTGTTAAGGTTCTGGGCGGCGCGTCGATGGACAGCGATTCCGGTGCGGATATTGACCTTAGTCCATACAAGTTCCTTGATAATAAACTTGAAATGACCGAACCCGAACAAGCGCCTGTTCCCGAACCTGTGGCAGTGGCAGTGGAAGAAACTGCGCAGCTTGCTGAAGGAACGGCTGCCGTGGTCGAAGAATCCGAGGAAACCGTTCTTCTCCAAAGACCTGCTGCGCCTGTTCCCGAACCTGTGGCAGTGGCAGTGGAAGAAACTGCGCAGCTTGCTGAAGGAACGGCTGCTGTGGTCGAAGAATCCGAGGAAACCGTTCTTCTCCAAAGACCTGCTGCGCCTGTGAACGAAGATGATGCGGCAGAGAAACCTACATCAGTATTTTCGGAATATGTCCCCAATGCGGCTGCTGTGATCGAAGAGCCTGCGGCTGCCGTGGTTGAAGAAACTGCGGCTACTGTTGTTAGCCCCACAGTTGCTGTCACCGAAGATGACTTTATTCCTGAAGAAATCAGCGTTATTGAGGAGTCATCACCGTTTATAGAGGAAGTACAGAATATTCCTGCAACAAATATTTCTCGTACAACTCCTGTAAGTCAGACAATGGCATCACAGCCCGAGTCGGACGCAACTATTCCTTTAAGACAGCCTGCAAGAACAGCCGTTTCGGAAAAACCGATAACTCTGAACAAACCTGCCGCTTCAACAAACACAGGAAGCAGCAAACCGAAGTATTGCAGAAACTGCGGAAACGATATGGAGCAGGACGAAACAGTCTGCAAGAACTGCGGAATGCCGTACAAGGGCGCATATGTGCCGCCTAAGAGCGCACAGCCGAAAGAGAAAAAGAAACTCTTTGGCGTGTTTCCGGTTTCAGCGGTTGTGACGCTTGCGTCTATCGTGGTTGTTATGGGTGCGCTTATTATATTCCTTGCTGTTCGCAGTTCAAATAACAACGTACCTGTTGGTGGAGAATTGAGCGTTGATAGTTCAACGTCCTCGTCTTCAAGCTCAAGCAGCTCTTCATCTTCTGTTTCATCTTCTGTTTCGTCTTTAACGGACAGTGAGCCTGTTGAGAGCAGCTCAAGCACGTCAGAGCCTGATACAAGCTCTTCCGAGCCTGTTTCGTCATCTACAGTCAGCTCTTCTGTATCATCAAGCAGTTCAAAACAGTCGAGCAGTTCCAAGTCTTCAAGCAGTTCAAAATCTTCAAGCAGCTCCAAGACGCAAAGCAGTTCTAAATCTTCGTCGTCAAGCTCTACAACTCCTGTTGACAATGCCAAGCTTACTGCGTCTGCGTCTGCACAGGAATTACACCGCTTGCTGCTGGTGGATTCCGCACTTGCGATTTACGAGCAAATTGGTAATGTAAATATCTACGCACAGACTATGCTGAATTACGATGAAGAGCAGGAGAGAGCTTCTTCTAAGTTCAGCTATAACAGCATTGACGTACTCAAGAACGGCAACAAGAAAGCAAAAACAGCGCTGAGCAATGCAGAATCTGCAAGTGCGTCGTTTGCGTCATTCAAGAATGCGGTTGAAAATCTGTACAGCAGATATGAAGCGTATTACAACTATGTTGTCGGTACTTCTGCCCTGTCTACCGCAGCTTGCAGTTCCTATTTCCTTGCGTGTGAACAGGCAATGGAAAATGTTGCGGCAAACCAGTTCAGTGCGGTTTACACCGCCAATGACAAGTCGCTCGCAAAGAATACTATGAGCAAAACAGCACTTAATCTTGTTACTCCTACATATACAAAGTTTGTTTCACTGCGTGATACATTTACCAAAACTGTATTCAACTACACCGAAACTGCGTATAATGCGCTGGGTTCGCAGACAACCAATTTCTATTCTGCGATAGCCGATACTTACAGAATTAAGGGTTATTCAATGCTTTTGCAGAATGACTCCTCAATACGCAGCTGCTATGATGAGCTTAATTCCATTGTTAAGGTTTACGTTAATTTGTCTGACTATGTTGGTAAGTTTGACAAGTTTTATTCCAACGCATACTAACGCATACTAATTTTAATGCTCCTCTTGTGATAAGAGGAGCATTTTTTATTATTCCGTTTTAAGCGTAAGGGCGCTGTATGGCTCGTTTTCTGCCATAAACGGGAGAAGTCCGCCGCCCTCGCCGTTGAATATCACAAGCTGTTCGCCCGACAATGAAATCATCACGCTGAAACTATCCGAAATAACATTGCCGCTGTCGTCTGTAACAGTAATCGTGAAGATTGAAGGACGTTCGTTTTCACAGACTACCGACCATTGTCCATTGAATGTGCTGACGGTATCCGCTGAATTAACAGCAATCGTCACTGCGCCGCTGTCTGTTGCTGCATCTTCGGTTGTAAACTGTAATTCGTAAGTTGTGGTTATGTTCTCAGCGGAAGTTCTGCTGAGCGTCCAGACGGGCGAGCCTTCTGTAATGCCTGTTGATGTAATTCCGAGCCAGCCTTCCGACAGAAGTCTTTCGATTATTTCATCACTGTCAGCGTCGGGGAGCGATGATGTATCCTCCGACTGAATGCCTGACGTATCATCAGGTTCGGATACGTCTGATACGTCAGAGCTTTGTGATGTCTGTGAACTTTCGCTGCTGTCGGAAACCGAGCCGCTGTTTTCCTTGTCGGCACTGCAGGCGCATAGTGTAAGCGACGCAAGCAATGCAATACACGACATAATACTTGTTGTTTTTTTCATTGGTGTTTCTCCTTTCAAGTGCATAAAAGTGTTTCTTTCTTTTTACTTTTAAGCAGCACCGCATTACTATGTGGTGCTGCTTTAGATTATACTACTTTAAAAGGATTTTGTCAATCGCTGTGTGTGTCTGTATGGTGAGATTTTGCCGAAAAGGCTCTGAATCGCGAATAAAAAAGCGTATATTCCTTGTGGTTATGCGATTTGTCAGAATTTCAGCGCTTCGCACGGCGGAAGTTTTGCTGCTTTTGCCGCAGGGTATGCTCCGAATATTGCTCCGATGGCTGCCGCCGATACAGCGCAGATTACAAGAGAGGATATATCAGCCGTAAACGGTGCGCCTGCGATAAAACACCCTGCCGCTGCTATCGGCAACGCCAATATTGCGCCTATGGCACTGCCCGATAGAGTGAGAATAACGCTTTCTGAGAGAAATTCAGCGAGAATATCGCGGTTTTTGGCTCCGATGGCTTTTTTTATGCCGATTTCACGAGTGCGCTCGTTGACGCTCATCATCATAGTGGTCATAACGGAAATTCCCGATACTACAAGTGATATTCCTGCGACAAGCGAAAGAGCGGTGGTGACGATCTGCATTATCTCGCTGAGCTGCTCTTTCTGCGATAAAAGATTGTTGCAGACATAGCCGTCTATAATGCCTGTTGCTGCGTTTAGTTCTTCGGTTATCCGCTTTGCGGCGGTGGGTTCGGCTTCGGGGTCGGACAGCTTTATCGCAAGTTTATCGTAAGTGTGCCGTCCGCATAGCGTTTGCATTGTGGTAATAGGCACATACATAAAACCCGGCATTATGTTTGTGAGCATTCCTTGCAGAGAGGATAATCCGCTGGTTGCTATTCCGATTATTTCAAATTCGTGATATTTCCCACCGAGAAAAAGCTGCATTTTCTTTCCGACGATGTTGCTTCTGCCGTAAGTTTCAAGTGCGAACTGTTCGTCTATAACGCATACACGGCTGCGTGCGGCGGTATCGGAATTGTTTATCAGCCGTCCGTGAATTGCGCTTAACGAAATAAGGCTGTCGGCGGATTTGTCAACGCCCCACACATAGCAGTCAAGTCGCCTGCCGAGCATTCGGGCTTCTGTTGTGCTTGCCATAAGCGGCATTGCTTCTGACACGCCGTCCAGCTTTTGGGCTGCGTCAAGCTCCTTGTCTGTGAGCTTTACCGATACGGCATTATCGGCAGTGCCTATGAGCAGCGTATCAACGCCCATAGATACAAGCGTGCTGCTGACTTTTGCCGTTCCAGATGAGCCGATAACCGATATCAGCACAACAGAGAACACTCCTACGGCAATTCCCGACATTGTAAGCAATGAGCGGTGTTTGCCCTTCAAAAAAAGATTTCTGAAAATATATTTTATCGTCATTGGCTGGCCTCCACTCTGATATGCGAATTGAGAGCGATTTTTCCAGGATTGTCCAGTATTGCGCATTCGGCGGTTATTCCCGAAATTATTTCCGCTCCGTCCGGAAATTCGTGACCTGTGGTAATGCTTTTACGAACAGCGGCATTGTTTTCATAAACCCATACATATTCGCCGCTGTCGTCCTGTCCGATTGCGGAATAGGGGAGGACAAGCACGCTGTGCGGCTTTGAAAGGGCGATATCCGCCTGCGCGGTGAGTCCTGCTTTCAGACGGCTGTCAGTGCTGCCGGGGAGAATTTGCACGTCCACGACAGTTTCAAGCACAGAGCCGTTGTACTGTGAACGCGCGGCGCTTGCTATGGACGATACTGTTCCCGTGAAAATATCGTTGGGGTAAGCCGACAACTTGAACTGTGCAGTCTGACCAAGTGCGACGGCGGCAATATCCAGTTCGCTTATGGCGGCAGTGACGACCAGTTCGTCTTTGGCGGCAATGGTGGCTATGCTGCTGCCGCTTTGTACGGCACAGCCGCTGCCCGATGTGCTGATTACCCGTCCTGCGCAGTCTGATGTGATGGTATCGGGCAGCAGTGCAATAGCCGTTGACAGATTGGCTGCCGAGATAGCGAGTGCAGACACCTTCCCGAGGCTTTCGATCAATGCTGCGGAGGATTTTCGGTCAACTTCGGCTATGGTATCTCCTACGTTTACAAGGTCGCCTTCTTTTACGGAAAATCGCTTTATAACAAGCGGCAATGACGATGTAATATCGTGCTGTTCCGAAAACGACAGTTCGCCATTTCCCGAAATGGTTTCGGTAAATTCTCTGGTATCGGGGGAGAGCGTTCTGAAAACTTCTGTGTTGCTCTGAATGGTTTTGGGTATTCCGCTTATCATAACGGACGCAGCAGCGCAGACTCCGACTATTACGCAAATGCGTGGTATAAGTGTGTTTATTGTGCTTATATAAATCATTCCTCTCTGAGAACAAGTATTGGTTCATTTCTAGTGTTGCCGCAAGATGGAATTTTATTCTTGAAAAAATGGCAGTGCTAAAAAACGAGCACTGCCATTTTGTTTAAAACGATATCATTTCTTTGAGTATTATCGACCAGCATATACGGAAATTCATTCTTTTGATATCGGTTTTTGCAACGATATCCGAGCGAAATATTTCTGCGCCGTCCAGCGTTACAAGATATTCGCCGAGAAACTCACCTGTTTCTACGGGGGCTTCGCACTGCTCGACGAAAGTATATTCGTACTTCACGTCACGGCTTCTGCCTTTCGGGATAATGCAGTCGCAGTCACGCTTTTTGACGATGGGTTCAACTTCACCGTCTGTGCCTTTTGTAACCTTAATCGGCGAGAGCTTTGAGAAATCGATTTCGGGAGTGTATTTTTCAAAAGACGAAAAACCATAGTCAAGCAGTTCGGTGACGCTTGAAAAACGCTCGTCGTCCGTTTCACACCCAAGCGATACCGCCACAAGGCGCAGTTCTCCACGCTCTGCGCACGCTGTAAGGCAGCGTCCTGCGTTGTCAGTAGTGCCTGTTTTTCCGCCGAGAAGTCCTTCATAGCTGCGCACCAGTTTGTTGGTATTAAGCAATTGCGTTTCTCCGCCACGCAGGTAATCAAGCCATGTCAGCAGCCAGCCACGGTAGACGTTGTGTTTCATAAGCTCGGCGGTGACGATAGCCGTATCACGGGCGGTGCTGTAATGACCGTCATCGTCAAATCCCACACAGTTGGAATAGCGTGTGCCGGTCATTCCGAGTTTTGCGGCACGGGCATTCATTCGCTTGACGAACTGCGCTTCGCTGCCGTCGGAGTGTTCGGCAAGTGCAACGCAGGCGTCGTTCGCTGAATTTATTATCACTGCTTCAAGGAGTTCTGCGGCGGTGAGTTCTTCTCCTGCGGACAGCCATATAACCGAACCTTCCGTTGAAGCGGCATTGGAGCTTGCCTTGATTTTATCGTCAAGGGATAGTTTTCCGTTTTCTATATCCTCCGCCCACAGCAGCAGCGACATTACCTTTGTAACGGACGCTATCGGCAATGAGAGGTCGGCATTCTGCGAAAACAGAACAGTGTCGGTGTTGGCTTCGTATAGTATTTTTGCTTTTTTAGCGGCTTTATCCATATCAGATACTTCTGCCTGTGCGGATATTGTGAGCGGCTGTGCAATAAGTGAAACTGAAGTAAAAAGCAATGTCAGTATATATAAAAATCTTTTCATCGATATTCTCCTTTTTCGGAATTTTTCAGAAAATATTGTTACCGAATAAGGTCGGATTATCCCGAAACGGATTAAAAGGTGCAATGTTACTTAACAAAAAATTATCTAAACAGATTGCCCCATCTCGATTTGTGAGTTTTGTACAAATCGAGGTGGGGCAAGTATGTATGGGTGAAATTGTTTAGTTGTCGTTTATTGCTTTATAAAGGTCGTCTATGTTCTCTTTGGAGTATGTAACACCTTTGTAGGTGGCGCTTAGCAATGGAGAGGTTGCTCCGAAAGCAGTCCAACCCCGAGCAGTTGGAGTCAGACTAACGCTGTCGGGGATTGTTATGCTTATCAACGAAGTGCAACCTTGGAAAGCACCTTCACCGATAGTGGTAACGCTGTCCGGGATTGTTACATTTATCAATGAGTCGCAATTACAGAAGGCATAACCGCCGATAATGGTAACACTATCGGGAATTGTTATGCTAGTAAGAGAGGAGCAGCCGACGAAAGCATCACTTATATATTTTACATTACTTGGTATTACAACATCACCGCCGCTGCCATTATAATCCAGAAGCACTCCATCTCCAATTATTACAAATTCATCGGTCTGATTATCTAACCAGGGTGTACCAGAGAAAGCGCTCCACCCAATAGCTGTAACGCTGTTCGGGATAGTTACACTTGTCAATGATGTGCAATAGAAAAATGCAAAAAAACCGATATCAGTAACACTATCGGGAATTGTTACGTTTACCAAATCGGAACAATTAGAGAAAGCCTCTGTGTCGATAGTGATAACTCCATCTGGGATTACCACATCTCCGCCACTGCCTAAATATTTTTCTAAAACTCCATTTACTATGCGGAAATTCTCATCTTTAAGGTTAAGTAAAGTCGTGGTTTGCGGCTCGCTTGTTTCACTGCTTGAACTGATCGTACTTGACGACACTGGCGGTTCGTCTGCTCTTTCCAACTCGTCAATCATATCCTGAAGCCGCTCATCACCCGTAAGCTCGTAGCCTTTACGCAGAGTTTCAAGCGCCTTTTCGGTATCGCCCAAGCCGACATAAGCCTTAGCCAAGCCGAGGTACGCTTCAACGTTCATCGGCTCGATTTCCAAGATGTTTTGGAACTCAATTACTGCCTGTTCGTAGTTTAGTTCTGACAAGTAGCGTTCAGCAATCTCAAATCCTCTTGCCACGCTCTGCGAACGGCTCACTGAAACGCCTGTTGTTATGCCGACTATCGCAACGATAACCGCTAATACCGCTCCCAAAATAACAAACATAATATGCTTTTTATTAGAAAAGCCACGGGGTTCTATGTACTCCGTCAGAGTTTCCTCTCCGTCAGTTACTTCCGCTGTGTAAGCGGTCTTGCAGTTGGGGCAAGCTAAGATTTTGCCCTTTTTCTTAAGTTCAGTGCCACACTTTAAACAAAACATTTTTCTTTTCTCCTTTAATTAAGTTATTAAAACAAGCCAATTTCAATTATATCATATTCATTTTCAAATTTGGTGTACAAACAGTAAGTTTTTTTAAAAGCCATTATTCGTCATAAACCGCATAACGGTGCGGGTTTATGGCTGAAATTAGCCGATTTTTCAAAAAACAAGTTCTCTGTTTTCTCTAAAAGCACTATAAATAATTTTCTGTTTTTTGTGACTTTTGTCAAACAAACATTTCCGTTAAAAGAAAAATAATCCCCCTATCAAGAGGGGGATTAAAAAATTATTCGCTTTCAAGGAAGTATGTAGATTCCATATCCGCTGTTGCAAGCGCAAATGCAAGCGGAAACATTTCAAGCGCTTTGCCTATCTGGTTTTTATCCTCGACTCCCGAAAAACCCATATGCCAGCGTATAGCCATAGCTTCTTCACGGGAAAGCCGCATAAAGCCGCTTACCATATACACGCTCTTTTCGCCGTGACCATAGGGAAGAGTGTCGTTGATTGAATAGAACGGAACTTTTTCCCACTGACCCGTTTGCTCGTTCTTGGCGTTGCGGTAGGATATCTGATACATATTAACCTTGCAGATATCGTGCAGCAGTGCCGTTATTGCGATAGTTTCATCACTTGGAGTGAGGTGGTATATTTCGCGCACACGCTCACGCTCGACATATGCCTTAAGGCATTCATAAACATTAAGCGAGTGCCGCAGCAGACCACCTTCAAATGCGCTGTGGTATCGGGTGCTTGCAGGCGCAGTGAAGAAATCGCTTTTGTTAAGAAGAAAATCAAGCAGCTTGTCGGCACCCTCGCGCTTGATGTTATCGTTGTAAATCTGCAGAAATTTTTCCTTGTCGGTCATATTAGCTCCTTTAATTGTAACCTGTAAATCGAACCTGCTTTCGGTTGAGCCGTTTGTTCTGAACATCAAATCTGTATTCGTACTGAATGACTTCATAGCCGCCGTAACCGTTTTTAACGCACAGGTGCTGAATGAACAAGCCTGCTGATTTCATTTTGGGGTGAGTGCCGCGCGGAGATACAAGAGTGCCGTTTTCATAAATATCAAGCTCGGCAATCTCGCCGTTTATTATGGCAAAATATCTTGCGTACTGCGGAATTTCATAATCGCTTTTGCGGTAGAAATCAAGCTGGATAATGTCGGGATAGTCCTCCGAGCCGTACGCATCTTTATTTGAAATGATATCGCACCCGTATTCAATTCCATCTGCTACGCTGTCGAGGATAAGGAATATATCGTCCCTTGGAATATTGATTTTAAGTGTGGAGCGCACTTCACCGTCCGTTACTATATCCAGTCGGAAATCGCCGTAAAGCTCGTCTTTTACATAAGTAGTGGAATCGGTGAGCGTATTGCCATCTTGCTTTGCTCCGGAGATTTCCACAGTATAGGTGCTGCCCTGCGACCATACGGAGTTTAGCTTATACGACAGTCTGTCGCCGTCATGACGTTCATCGGGATCAGCCTTTTCAATGATTTCAAGCGTTGTCGTAGAGCTTGCTGCAATTTCATATGCACTGGAGGCTCCGGGATAGCTCTGTGCAGGAATGCTTATGCTGGGCAGTTTTTCACTTGTTGATGAAGATGTTGACGAACTGCTTTGCACGCTGCTGCTTGAGCTTGTAGTGCTTTCCGAGAAACTGTCGGAGCCTAACGTGTTATCTGAGCAGCCGCAAATTCCAATCATTATCGAAAATGCTGCGGTTATTGCAAAAATCCTGTTTTTCATATTCCACCTCCTGTGTGGTCAGTTGCTGTATGTTCTGAAAATATATCTGCGGTTATTGCCGCTGTCGTCACGGATAATCAGAACCCACTTGTCTTCGTAGGTTTCGAAAATCAGCGGATTTTGTCCCAGACGCTCTGCGCAGTCTGTAAATAAATATTCGCAATCTCCGAAATCTGCGTCATTTGTGCGTTCGAGGTGCTGTTCTGCCCATTCAATGGGGTTGTATGACGGAAATTCAATTGCAAGAACGTCGTTAAGCATGGGATTGAGCGCATTGAACAGATAGCCAAATTCGTCCTCGCCCTCTTTCTTATGTACTATTACAACGCTCTTTGAAGTGCTGCCGTCTGCGGTTTTCGGAATGATGTAATCGCCGTAATATTCGTACTGATTGGGAATGATTTCCGCTTCGAGTCCGAAATACTCTTGGATTTCTGAAACAGTTTCCAGTGCATTCTCTGAAAATGTATTCAAAAATGACGGCAGAAATTCATCAAAAGCCTTCTGGATATATTCCGACATTCCGTTATAGTAGTTTTCGTCAAAAGGCACAAACAAATATGCTTCGTCTTGAAATTCTTCGCTGTTATAGCGTTCGGTTCCGAAATACTTTTCTGCGTAATCATCAACATCGGCAGGATAATACGGTCGATCCTCAAAGCCAGTGTAATAGTATGTCAGAAAGTTTGCTCCGACAAAGCTGAATTGTTCAATCTCAAGCGTGCCGCCAAACACTTCAATGAAAAACGGGCGCAGGTCAAGTGCGTTCCGCTCCATTACGGCTTTCGCAAACTCGGCGCAGTGCTTGTAAAATCCCTCTTCGAGCAAATGATGCGTTATGCACCATCTTATAAAGATAGCAATGTGATTGCAGCCGTCTATCGGTTCAACGGCGAGTCCTTTTGAAATAACTTTCCGTGAGTGACGGCGCAGATTGTCAAATTGTTCCGCACGGCTGAAGTAATCTTCACATACATTGGGACGATTGGGATCTAAAATATGGCTGACATCAGTCATTTGCTTCAGCAGCTCTGTTGTATCATTATCAATCTTATAATCCATTTCCTGCTGATACAGAGGTATAACCTCGTAGAAGCTTACCGTTTCGCCATTCGGCAGGGTGCATTCGTCCGCTCCGTCCTTTACCTCCTCAGGGTAAATCAAAAGCGAACCGCACATTTTTATATTCGGTGCAAGATCGCTGCCGTTGTCGATTGTGTGCCCCCACCCAAGCCATGTATCACAGTCGATAGGCATACGCGCAAGCCCTTTGATAAGTCCTATCGGCCAGTACCATTCGGGTGTTTCTTCGCCGACTTTCCAGTCGGGAGGCAGGCATATCAGAAGTTCGCAGCGTTTCTTGCCGACATC